>JAIERD010000133.1 GCA_019747155.1 Pseudomonadaceae bacterium | reverse complement strand
GCAAGCTTCAACTGGGAAGACCCACTGTTGCTCGATCAGCAACTGAGCGACGAAGAACGCATGGTGCGCAACAGCGCCCAGCAGTTCGCCCAAGACAAGCTGGCCCCACGGGTGCTGGAAGCCTTCCGTAAGGAATACACCGACCCGGCAATTTTCCGTGAGATGGGCGAAACCGGCCTGCTCGGCGCGACCATTCCGGAAGCCTACGGTGGCAGCGGCCTGAACTATGTCAGCTACGGTCTGATCGCCCGCGAAGTGGAGCGTATCGACTCCGGCTACCGTTCGATGATGAGCGTGCAGTCATCCCTGGTGATGGTGCCAATCAACGAATTCGGCAACGAAGCCACCAAGCAAAAATACCTGCCTAAACTGGCCAGCGGTGAGTTTATCGGCTGCTTCGGTTTGACCGAACCCGACCACGGCTCCGATCCCGGCTCGATGATCACCCGCGCCAAAAAGGTCGACGGTGGCTATCGTCTCAGCGGTGCGAAAATCTGGATCACCAACAGCCCGATCGCCGATGTGTTCGTGGTCTGGGCCAAGGATGACGCCGGCGAGATTCGCGGCTTCGTGCTGGAGAAAGGCTGGCAAGGCCTGAGCGCCCCGGTGATTCACGGCAAGGTCGGGCTGCGCGCCTCGATCACCGGCGAAATCGTCATGGACAACGTGTTCTGCCCAGAAGAAAACGCCTTCCCCGATGTACGTGGCTTGAAAGGCCCGTTCACTTGCCTCAACTCGGCCCGTTATGGCATTAGCTGGGGCGCACTGGGCGCCGCCGAAGCCTGCTGGCACACGGCGCGTCAGTACTGCCTGGACCGTAAGCAGTTCGGCCGGCCGCTGGCGGCCAATCAGTTGATCCAGAAAAAACTCGCCGACATGCAGACCGAAATCACCCTGGCCCTGCAAGGCTGCCTGCGTCTGGGGCGGATGAAGGATGAAGGCACCGCCGCGGTGGAAATCACCTCGATCATGAAGCGCAACTCCTGCGGCAAATCGCTGGAGATCGCCCGCCTGGCCCGCGACATGCTCGGCGGCAACGGCATCAGCGACGAATACGGCGTGGCTCGCCATCTGGTCAACCTCGAAGTGGTCAACACCTACGAAGGTACCCACGACGTGCATGCGCTGATTCTGGGCCGCGCGCAGACCGGTATTCAGGCGTTCTTCTAACGACTGGCAAGTGGCGCACGGGCAGCTTGGCTGCCCGTTTTGGTTGGGCTCTGGTTAAGGAGGTTTTCAATGCTGGCTGCCCTTACTCGCACCGCGCTGCAATCAGCCGCAGGCACTGCCGTGTCGCGGCCCAAGGCGGGCGGGCATCCGTCGTTTGCGCCTTGTCATATTTTCCCGACGGCGGACGGCGCGTTGTTTTTGGCGGTCAGCAACGATTATCAGTTTGCCGAACTGAGTGCCCTGGCCGGGCAGCCGCAGTGGTCAAGCGAGCCACGCTTCGCCAGCCATTCGGCACGTTGCCAGCATCATCTTGAACTGACCGAGGTATTGCGCCGCTGCACCGTGGAACATCGCACTGAAGAATGGCTGGCGGCCCTGCATTGGGTTGGCGTGCCTTGCGCCGCGCTGGCGCCAAGCCCGGCACATGGGCTGGGGTGACGGCCTTCGCCGCTGACTTGTTTAACCGCAGCAAAGCTTTACACCCAAGCGTCCTAAACTTTTCGCTGCCGCTGCCCGAGTATCCTGCAAGACTGCCACTAGGTGGCTTTTTGCTTAATGACCCTGAGGTTTCACCCCATGCATCCGCAACTTTCCAGCGCCAGCGAAGCCCTAGCCTGGCTGACGGCCAATGACATTCGTCGAGTTGAACTGGTGTTCGCCGACCTGACCAGCGTGGCTCGCGGCAAAGTCATGAGCACGACCAGCTTTGCCGAAACCCTGGGGGCAAAAATGCCTTCGTTGTTTCTTGGCCTGACCGTAACCGGTGGTGAGCCGCCGGCGGTATTTGAAAAAGTATTTCCACCGACGTTCCCGGACATGGCCATGCAGCCGGATTGGCGCACCCTGGCGCGTGATCCGCTGGCAGCGGTGCCGACCGCCAGCGTGATTTGCGATCTTGAAGCGCGCTTTACCGCCGCCGATGGCAGTCGCGAAATTGAAGTGTCCGACCTCTCGCCACGGCAAATCCTCAAGCAGGTGTTGGCCCGTCTACAGGCGGCCGGTTACCGGGCCAAAGTGGCGCCGGAGCTGGAGTTTTTTCTGGTGCATCGCGAACGTGATGCCGCCGGTGGTTTGCAGGTGGCCCACGGCATGTCGGGCCAGGTGCCGCATGTCGAAAGCTCCCATGATTTGGGTTCGGCAGAAAGCGCAGCGACCTTCAGGCCATTCTTCGATGAACTGTGGGCGGCCTGCGAAATGCTCGGCATCCCAATTAGCGGCTACGGTCACGAGTCGGCGCTCGGTCAGTTTGAAGTCAACTTCAGCGCCGGCGAGCCTTTGGCCCAGGCCGATGCGGTGTTTCGCTTCAAGCGCCTGGCCCGTGAAGTGGCGCGCCGGCATGGCTGCTACGCAACTTTTATGGCCAAACCCTACCTGGAAGAGCCCGGTACCGGCTTGCATTGGCATATCAGCCTGGCCGATGCCGAGGGCAACAACCCCTTTACCGCCACCGACGGCTCGCCCCGTGAGCAGCTCAAGCACTTTATCGGCGGCTGGCAGGCCTCGGCCCGCGCCTCGATGGCGCTCTTGGCCCCCTATGCCCACTCCTATGTGCGTCTGCAGCGCCCGGACGCCTCGCCGGCCAGCGTCGAGTGGGGTTTTGACAACCGTACCGCGGCCTTTCGGGTGCCGCAATCGAATCCGGCCAACCGCCGCGTCGAACACCGCTTACCGGGTGGCGATGCCAACCCCTACCTGAGCCTGGCCCTGATGCTCGGCGCCGGTTTGATCGGCATGCAGCAACAGATTCAACCGGGTCCGGAAGTCAGTGACCGTGAGGCTGTGTCGGCCCGTGGTGCGCTGCCGATGCATCTGGCTGAGGCGCTGGATGAGCTGCAGCGTTGCCCGATCATGGCGGATATTTTCAGCGCCGATTTCCTCGCGCTGTACGACATGATCAAACGTTTTGAGCTGGACGAGCAGGCGGCCGATGCCGATTTCGCCCTGAAGCACTTGCTCGACAGAAGTTGATTGGGATGGCGTCGCTGACCCGGCGACGCGTCTTGGGCAGACCCGCCCGCCGCACTACCTTGGAGGCGCTATGAGCAGCAGTAGCAATAACCCGCAAACCCTGAAATGGCAGGTCATGAGCCGCGACCATCACTTAGCGCCCTTTACCGATTATCAGCAGTTGAGCGACAAGGGCCCACGGATCATCGTGCGCGCCGATGGCGTGTACCTGTGGGACAGCGAAGGCGAGAAAATCCTCGATGGCATGGCCGGGCTTTGGTGCGTGGCCATCGGTTATGGTCGCGATGAGCTGGCCGATGCCGCCAGTAAACAGATGAAAGAATTACCCTTCTACAACACCTTCTTCAACACCGCCCACCCGCCGGTGCTGGAGTTGGCCAAGACCATCGCCGAGCTGACCCCGGAAGGCATGAACCATGTGTTCTTCACCGGCTCGGGTTCGGAAGGCAACGACACCATGCTGCGCATGGTTCGCCATTACTGGGCGATTAAAGGCCAGCCGGACAAAAAAGTAATCATCAGCCGCATCAACGGCTATCACGGCTCGACCTTCGCCGGCTCCAGCCTGGGCGGCATGCAGGGCATGCACGATCAGGGCGGTGTGGTGCCGGGCATCGTGCACATTCCGCAGCCGTACTGGTTTGGCGAAGGCGGCGACAAGACCCCGGAAGCCTTCGGCATCTGGGCCGCCGAGCAGCTGGAAGCGAAAATCCTCGAAGTCGGCGAAGCCAATGTCGCGGCCTTTATCGCCGAGCCGATCCAGGGCGCTGGTGGGGTAATTATCCCGCCTGACAGCTACTGGCCGAAGATCCGCGAGATCCTCGCCAAGTACGACATCCTGTTCGTCGCCGACGAGGTGATCTGCGGTTTCGGTCGCACCGGCGAATGGTTCGGCAGCGACTACTACGGCAACCAGCCTGACTTTATGACTATCGCCAAAGGCCTGACCTCCGGCTATATCCCCATGGGCGGCTTGATTGTCAGCGACAAGGTCTTCGATGTACTGAAAACCGGCGGCGACTTCAACCACGGCTTCACCTACTCCGGGCACCCGGTGGCGGCGGCGGTGGCGCTGGAAAACATCCGTATTCTGCGCGATGAAAAGATCATCGAGCGAGTCCGTGAAGAGACCGCGCCCTATCTGCAAAAACGCCTGCGCGAACTGGCCGATCACCCGCTGGTTGGCGAGGTCCGCGGCGTCGGCCTGCTCGGTGCCATCGAACTGGTGAAGAACAAGCAAACCCGCGAACGTTATGAAGGCAAGGGCGTTGGCATGATCTGTCGCGGTCATTGCTTCGGCAACGGCCTGATCATGCGCGCCGTGGGCGACACCATGATCATTGCGCCACCGCTGGTAATCAGCAAAACCGAGATCGATGAGCTGATCGACAAGGCCCGCCTGTGCCTGGACCTGACCCTGCAGGACTTGCAGAAGTAGGCAGTGGGAAGTAGGAAGTAGGAAGTGGGGAGTGGGGAGTGGGCGGGTGTAGGGTGGTCTCCTGAGCGCAGCGAAGAGGCCGCCGTGTTCGGTGAACATGCCGTCATTGGCCCAGCTGCGCTCTAAGGCATTTACCTGCAAGTAAAAACAACTACGCCCGGCATTGCCGGGCGTAGTTGTTTATGGCGCAGCGCTTTTACATGTCGACGGTCAGCGACAGGTGCACGGCCTGTGGCAGCGCTTTGCGGTCCGCATAGGGGCTTTGCCGCAGCACTTCGTTGAGCGGCAGTTCCAGCGGCATGCCGGTGCTGCTGCGGCCCTTGAGCAGGGTCCAGGGGTGTACCGAGTCGATATAACGCGGTGCTTTACCGTAGGTTTCGGTAAACAGCGCGACGGCCTGGTCGGCTTGATTGGCGGCGAAGTAGTCCTGTTCCAGCTGGAAAAACTGTACCGGGCCGCCTGCACTCAGCTGTCCGCTGCGATTGGACTTGCCCAACAGCAGGGCAAGGGTGTGTTCGATCAGGGCGAGTAAAGTCTTAAACATCAGCTAATCCTCGTCATTGCTGGCGTTTATCACGCCAATCTATGCGATTGAAACCCACGCCAAAGGTGGCGAGGTTCAGTTAGGGCATTTTAAGTGGGTTTTGATTTTCACCCATGACCTGGGTCATGGAGCCGCGCATCCGGTTTCGCGGTACCCGGCAGGCGTCTGGGTGACGCCGTGGCCGGATAAGGGGCAGTCTTGATGGCTGCTTTATGTGCCAATTATGCCGTATTAGTCAGGAAAAAACCGCTTTGGCGATCAGTGGTCATATTGTTGAAGGCTCTGGTACGCCTGTTCCAGCCAGTTGCCCGGTTCTCGCCCGGTATTCTTGGGCTGCTCCTGAACGCATAACTGCGCTCGCCAGTCCCCTTCCTCGCCGGCTTGTTCGAAGGCCTTCGGTGGTATGCGCCACAGCGGCGCTGCGGTCGTCACGTTGCGGCGGCTTGGAGTGCGAATTACGCACAATGGCGTGCGAATTCCTCGTTTGCAGGGTCGGCCTGAGCCTCCTAGGATGAGGTATGGGCACTTGGACGCGCGGCCTAGCGGCGCGCCGGCCCACCTCATTTTTTGGAGCACTCCCTATGTCCGGCGCCCTCTCGCATATTCGCGTCCTCGACTTGAGCCGGGTTCTGGCCGGCCCTTGGGCGGGTCAGGTGCTGGCCGACCTGGGCGCCGAAGTGATCAAAATTGAGCGTCCTGGTTGCGGTGATGACACCCGCGCCTGGGGCCCGCCGTTTCTCAAAGATGCGCAAGGCCAGGACACCAGCGAGGCGGCCTATTACCTGAGCGCCAATCGCAATAAACAATCGGTCACTGTCGACTTCACCCAACCCGAAGGTCAGCGGCTGATTCGTGAACTGGCGGCGCAGTGCGATGTGGTGTTGGAGAACTTCAAGGTCGGTGGTCTGGCCGCCTATGGCTTGGACTATGAGGCCCTGAAAGCGGTCAATCCACGGCTGATTTACTGCTCGATCACCGGTTTTGGCCAGGACGGCCCCTACGCCAAGCGCGCCGGCTACGACTTTATGATTCAGGGCCTCGGCGGTCTGATGAGCCTGACCGGTCGCGCGGAAGGCGAGGAGGGCGCCGGGCCGATGAAAGTCGGCGTGGCCGTGACCGATATTCTCACTGGGCTGTATGCCACGGTTGGCGTGCTGGCGGCGCTCAATCACCGCGAGCAAACCGGCATTGGCCAGCATGTCAATTTGGCCCTGCTGGATGTGCAGGTGGCTTGCCTGGCCAACCAGGCGATGAATTTTCTCACCAGCGGTGTAGCGCCACGCCGGCTCGGCAATAGTCACCCGAATATCGTGCCCTATCAGGACTTCCCTTCGGCCGATGGTGATTTCGTGCTGACGGTGGGCAATGACAGTCAGTTTCGTAAGTTTTGCGAGGTCGCCGGCCAACGGGAGTGGGCCGACGACTCGCGTTTTATCAGCAACTCCGCACGGGTGGCCAACCGCGAGGTATTGGTGCCGCTGATTCGTCAGGTCACGGTGTTTAAAACCACCGCGCAATGGCTCGCGGCGCTGGAGCTGGCCGGGGTGCCCTGCGGGCCGATCAATAACCTCGCGCAAGTGTTCGCCGACCCCCACGTACAGGCCCGTGGCCTGCGCCTCGACCTGCCGCACAGCCTGGGCGGCAGCACCCCGCAAGTCGCCAGCCCACTGCGCCTGTCCGCCACCCCGGTGGAATACCGCAACGCCCCGCCGCTGCTCGGCGAACACACCGACGCGGTGCTGCAGCGCCTGCTGCAATTGACTGCCGAACAGGTCAATGAACTGCGCAGTGGTGGGGTTATTTGAGCCGCTAGAGGCAACCTTTGCCGCTTGGCCGGGCTGCTATTATCTTTTGCTTAACGAGGTTGTTAGGATGCCGGCCAATACGTGATCGTCGTCACATTTGGCCGGCTCTGTGATAAGCAATTTGTCCTCTCTGAGGTGAAGTTCCCGCGCTGAACTGCTGTCGGCACTACGCTGCAGTTATCTACGCTAGAGCCCTCTGCTTATTTCTATTGAGTGTTGGCTAGCCTCTGCGGTGGGCTCACATTGAATTTTACTGAGGCAGGACGCGTGCGGCATATTTGGATTTTTATTGGTTTGTTGCTGGCGTCTGTCGCGATCCAAGCGGCGCCCAACAGTGTGGCGTTTTTTTATGCCGATCAGCCGCCCGTGGCCGAGCTGGCGCAATTTGACTGGGTCGTGCTGGAGCCTGGGCATGCCACCCCTGAGGCTCTTAAAACCCTGCACGATGAAGGCTCGCGGGCATTTGCCTACCTCTCGGTAGGGGAAATGATTACCGACCAGACCAACAGTTCGCTGATTGATCCAGGCTGGAAGCTCAGCAGCAATCAAGCTTGGTCCAGCAGCGTAATGGACTTGGCCAACCCAGGCTGGCAGGACTATCTGCTGCAGCGCGCCAGAACTCTGCAGAACCAAGGTTTTCAGGGATTATTCCTCGACACCCTCGACAGCTATCAACTATTGCCAGAGGCTGCGCGTCCGGCCCAGCAGCAAGGGCTGCGGCAGATTCTCGAACGTTTGCACCGCGAACTGCCGGGGCTGGCGCTGTTTTTCAATCGTGGTTTTGAAGTGATCGAGGGCTTGTCATGGACACCGGATGCGGTGGCCGTCGAGTCGCTTTACGCCGGCTGGGACCAAGCTGGGCAAACTTACCGAACTGTGCCTAAGGCCGATCAAGACTGGCTGCAATTGCAATTTGCCCCGTTAAAAAAGCGTGGCATCCCGATTGTCATCCTCGATTACTTGCCTCCCGAACAGCGCGATGCCGCGCGGGCCTTAGCCAAGCGCCTGACTGCCGAGGGCTTTATCCCCTGGGTCAGCGTGCCGGCCCTGGATTATCTGGGGGTTGGCGCCGTTGAAGTACTGCCAAGACGGATCGCGGTAGTCTATGACCCGCGCGAGGGCGACCTGAGCGTGACCTCGGGGCACCTGCTGTACGGCGGTTTGCTTGAGTACCTGGGTTATCGGGTGGATTATTTTGCCGTTGACCAGGCGTTGCCCGAGGTGCCAACCCGTGGGCTGTACGCCGGCGTTTTGCTCTGGATGACCTCCGGCCCGCCGACCAATGCCACGCAATTTGAACGCTGGCTGCTGACGCAAAAGGCGCAAGGCGTGCCCTTGGCCTTTATCGCCGGCTTACCGATTGCCCAGGAAAGAACCTTAACGGCCTTAGGCCTGGAGCTGAAAAGCAGCAAAATTACCGGGCCTTTGCAGTTGCAACTCAAGAATGCCAGCCTGTTTGGCTTCGAGGCGCCAGTTACTTTGCGCACCCGCGACCTCGTGCCGCTGCGCATCAAAGCGGAACAAGTGACTCCGCTGTTGCAACTCAGCGGTGCCAAAGGACAATTATGGACAGTTGCCGGGCTTGCCGACTGGGGCGGTTTTGCCCTCAACCCCTATGTTCTTGAGGACGGCGCTGAAGGGCAGCGGCGCTGGATTCTTGACCCCTTGAGCTTTGTCCAAAAAGCCTTGCGCCTGCCGCCAATACCAGTGCCCGATGCCACCACCGAGAATGGCCGGCGAATTGCCACCGTGCACCTGGATGGCGATGGTTTTGTGTCGCGGGCCGAGGTTGCCGGCACACCCTACGCCGGGCGATTGATTCTTGAACAGTTCCTTAAACCCTACCCACTGCTCAGCAGCGTCTCGGTGATTGAGGGGGAAATCGGTCCGAAAGGCATGTTCCCGTACCTGAGCCCCGAGCTTGAGCCGATAGCCCGGGAAATTTTTGCCGAGCGGCAAGTGGAGGTGGCTAACCACACCTTTAGTCACCCGTTTTACTGGCAATCGCAGCAGGCCGCCAAGCGCGAAGGCTTTACCGCTGAATATGGTCTGCACCTGAATATCCCCGGCTACAAATTAAATTTCGAACGTGAGGTGCTCGGCGCCCAGGCGTACATCAACTCGCGCCTGACCACCCCACAGAAACCAGTCAAAGTAATGTTCTGGTCGGGCGATGCGCTGCCAGATGAGGCCACCCTGCGCCTGGCCTACCAAGGCGGGATGGACAACATCAATGGTGGAGTCACCAAGCTGACGGCGGCGTTTCCATCCCTGACCGGGCTCTACCCTATGGTGCGTCCGGTTAATGGGCTGCTGCAGTTCTACGCACCTATCACCAATGAAAACGTCTACACCAACCTCTGGACCGGCCCGCACTACGGTTTCCGGGACGTGCTGGAAACCTTCAAACTGACCGATGAGCCGCGCCGGTTGCGGCCCCTGAGCCTGTACTACCACTTCTACGTGGGCACTAAACTGGCGGGAATTGAGTCGCTGCATACCATCTATCGCAGCATTCTGGCCCAGCAACCCTTGCCCCTGTGGATCAGTGAGTTCCTGCAGCGGCAAAAGGGCGCCTACTACGCCAGCATTGCTATGCGGGCCGATGGTGGCTATCAGCTTCGCGCGCTGCAGGGCCTGCGTACGCTGCGCCTGCCCAAAGAACTGGGCTGGCCAGACTTGGCCCGCTCACATAATGTGGCCGGCGTGCGCGACTTGCCCCAGGGCCGTTATGTGCACCTGAGTGGCGCCCAGGCAACGCTGTATTTGCGCCCCGATGCCGACCCAGGCCCGAGCTTGCTGCAAGCCAATCTGCCATTGATTGCCTGGGCGCAAGAGGGCCCGGGCCAGGTGCGGTTAAGTTTCAAAGGTCAGTTCCCCCTGACCTTTAGCGTGCAGGCCCCCGGTAATTGCCGCTTGCAGCTGGCCGGACAGTCGTTGGCCGCGACTCGCGTTGGTAAGCAGCAGCAGTTTTCGCTGAGTCAAAACCAGGTGAGCGATGCGCTACTCCAGTGCCGATAAGCGTCGCCCGCACCTCCTAAACGGTTGAGGGTTGAGCCTGATCGGCCTGCTTATCGTGGTCGTGCTTGGCTTGGTGTTTCCGCGTCAGTCGGTACTCACGCTGCCGGCGGGAGGCAAAGCCGATGGGGTGTCGATTGCCTACGCCGAGCTGCTGCTAAAAAGTAAACCCGATGATCAAAACCTGCGCCTGCAACTGATCGAGCAGTTGGTTGCGGTCGGCAATCTGGATCGCGCCGAGTTACACCTAGCCAACATGACCGCTGGCGAGCTGCAAGCCCAGGCAGATTTCTTGCGTCTAGAGGTCAAGCTACAAAGGGCCTTTGCCCATCCAGGCGGCTTGACTGAAAGCCAGCGCCTTGAGTACACAAAATTACTCGCCAGCTTATTACAGCGCGGCTTATCTGCTGCGCGTCTGCAGCAGGCCGCCGAGTTGGCGTTGGCTTTTGCTGAGCCACAGTTGGCGGCAAAGGCCTATGCGCGCTTGGCTCAGGTTGATCCGAATAACGCGCCCTATTGGTTGGAGCTTGGCGCGCGCTGGTACCGCGCGGCGGGTGACTCAGTCCAAGCGGCCGCGCTCTATCAGCGTTTGGCCGACCTCAGCGCCAGCGCCGATGAGCGTGATCGCTATCAACTCGCGGTATTTACCAGCCTGGTGGCGGCGGGTGAGGGGACGCAGGCATTGCGTTGGCTCGATCAGCGACTCATGCAATTACCGCCTTCGGCAGCGGCCATTGAGTTACTTCAGGCGGGTATTCGCGAGGCCCGTGGGCATTCCGATAATGCCCGCGCCTTGGCCTATTTAGAGCGCTGGCAAGCGTTGTTGCCGAATCAGGAGCTATGGCTGGAGCAGGCGTTCGCCTTAACCCTGGCGATGGGCAAATTGGACTCGGCCTGGACTCTGGGCCTGGAACTGCAAGCCTTGCGCCCGGATGATCAAGCCTTGCTGCTGCAATTGGCACAACTCGCCGAGTGGTCCGGGCGACCGGCGCAAGGGCTGCCGTTCTGGGTGCGGCTGGCCCGCGAGAACCGGGCGACTGCAGACTATGAGCATGCCTGGCGCTTGTCCGGGCAGTTATTCGATTATCCGCAAATGAGTGTGTTGTTGATCGAACTGGCCGAGTTGCGCGCACTCAATCTGGAAGAACTCAAGGCCTTGGTTTTCGCCCTGGAGTCCCAAGCCAAACCCGAGCAGGCCCGCGACTGGCTGGCACTTTATGTGCAGCGCCGCCCAGGCGAGCGGGATGCGTGGCGGCAGTTGGCGCAAATCAATCGCAATATGCAGCACCTGCAGGCCGAGGCCGATGTGTGGGCGGCCATGGCGCGCCGGCATACATTGAGCGAACCAGAGCGCATCGAGTGGGCTGGTGTCCACTGGATGATCTTTGAACCGCAACAAGGTTGGGATGTGCTGGCGCCAATAGCCGTGGAGAAAGCCCGTTCGGTGGCCTTCCTGATCTTGCGCAGCGATCTGGCTTGGGCGCTGGAGTTGGATGGCGAAGTGGTGCGTTCGCTTGAACAGTTACAGCGGGTGCAGGAGCACCTGAGCGGCGATCAAACCGAGCGCCTGCTGACGCTCTACCTGAGTAGCGATCCGGCCAAAGCCCTGCAGCTAGCGATCCAGTCCTGGCATCAGCATCAGGCACTCAACCGCCTGGCTTTGGCGCTGCAACTGGCCACTCAACTGCGCGACTGGACGACGCTGCACAGCTTGCTGGATGAGGCCCAACCCTACGC
>JAIERD010000222.1 GCA_019747155.1 Pseudomonadaceae bacterium | reverse complement strand
CGGCATCTACTTCGGTCAGCCGCGCGAAACCCTGGTGCTGGAAGATGGCCAGCGCATGGCCTACGACACCCTGCCATACAGCGAAAACGAAATCAGCCGAATCGCTCGGGTTGGTTTCGACATGGCGCGGGTCCGTGGCAAGAGGCTTTGCTCGGTGGACAAGGCCAACGTGCTGGCCTCCAGCCAATTGTGGCGCACCGTGGTGATGGAGGTGGCCAAGGATTATCCGGACGTCGAACTCAGCCATATGTACGTCGACAACGCCGCCATGCAGTTAGTGCGTGCGCCCAAGCAGTTCGATGTGATGGTCACCGACAACTTGTTCGGCGATATCTTGTCTGATGAAGCCTCGATGCTCACCGGCTCGATCGGCATGTTGCCGTCGGCCTCCCTGGATGCCAATAACAAGGGCATGTACGAGCCTTGCCACGGCTCGGCGCCGGATATTGCCGGGCAGGGGATTGCTAACCCGCTGGCGACCATTTTGTCGTTGTCGATGCTGCTGCGGTACAGTTTCAATTTGCATGAAGCGGCAGCGGCCATTGAGCAGGCGGTGAGCCTGGTGCTCGATCAAGGCCTGCGCACTGGCGATATTTATTCGCCGGGCATGACCAAGGTCGGCACTGCGGCGATGGGCGATGCGGTAGTCGCGGCCCTGCGCGGTTTGTGATGTGTAATGTGTGATTTTTTGCCGCGCGGCCACGGCTGCGCGCTGACTCTTTATTTAAAGGTAGTGCTATGAAGCGCGTAGGTCTGATCGGTTGGCGGGGCATGGTGGGTTCGGTGCTGATGCAGCGAATGCTGGAAGAACGGGATTTCGACTTGATCGAACCGGTGTTTTTCACCACCTCCAATGTCGGTGGCCAAGGCCCGGCAGTCGGCAAAGAAGTGGCACCACTGAAAGATGCTTACAGCATTGAAGAGCTGAAAGGTCTCGACGTGATCCTCACTTGCCAAGGCGGCGACTACACCAGCGAAGTTTTCCCCAAGTTGCGCGAAGCCGGCTGGAAAGGTTACTGGATTGATGCCGCCTCAACCCTGCGCATGGCCGATGAATCGGTGATAGTGCTCGATCCGGTCAACCGCAAGGTGATCGACCAGTCGCTGGATGCCGGCGCCAAAGACTATATCGGCGGTAACTGCACCGTCAGCTTGATGCTGATGGCCTTGGGCGGCTTGTACGAGGCTGGCTTGGTCGAGTGGATGAGCGCCATGACTTATCAGGCGGCCAGCGGCGCCGGTGCGCAGAATATGCGTGAGCTGATCAAGCAAATGGGCGCCACCCACGCGGCGGTGGCCGATGACTTGGCTAACCCGGCCAGCGCGATTTTGGATATCGACCGCAAGGTGGCCGAGGCGATGCGCAGCGACGCCTACCCGACGGATAACTTCGGCGTGCCCTTGGCGGGCAGCTTGATCCCGTGGATCGACAAGGAATTGCCTAACGGCCAGAGCCGCGAAGAGTGGAAAGGCCAGGCGGAGACCAACAAGATTCTCGGTCGCAACAAGAGCCCGATTCCAATCGACGGTTTTTGCGTGCGCATCGGCGCCATGCGCTGTCACAGCCAGGCACTGACCATCAAGTTGAACAAAGATGTACCGATGGCCGACATTGAGAACCTGATCAGTCAGCATAATCCTTGGGTCAAGCTGGTACCGAATCAGCGTGAGGCGAGCATGCGTGAGTTGTCGCCTACCGCTGTGACTGGCACCTTGAGTGTACCCGTTGGCCGTTTGCGCAAGATGAATATGGGCTCGCAGTACCTGGGTGCCTTCACCGTGGGTGACCAGTTGCTGTGGGGCGCGGCCGAGCCGTTGCGGCGCATGCTGCGGATTCTGCTCGAGCGTTAAACGCTGTGGCGGGCGTTCGCGAGGTTGGTGTGGGCGCCGGTTTAAAATTGCTTGGGTGCGGGGTGGCAGTTACAGTGCCGCTCCCCGTTTCGCCTGAGGTCTTGTTGTGAGCCAATCTTTTAATATCGCCGTAGTCGGCGCCACGGGCACGCTCGGTGAAACCCTGGTGCAACTGCTGGAAGAGCGCGATTTTCCGGTGGGTACCTTGCACTTGCTGGCCAGCGCTGAGTCGGCTGGGCATTCGTTGCCATTCAAAGGTAAAAATCTGCGCGTGCGTGAAGTCGAGGGTTTTGATTTTGCCCAAGTGCAGTTGGTGTTTTTTGCCGCCAGCGAAAAGGTTACCTGTCGTTTCGCCCCGTTAGCCCGTAAGGCTGGGTGCAGCCTGATCGACCTCAGCGGCGCTTTGCCGCTCGAACAAGCGCCACGGCTGGTGCCAGAGGCGAATGCCGATCTGCTTAAAACTCTGCCCGAGCCTTATCAGTTGACCAGCCCGAGCCCGTCGGTGGTTGCCTTGGCGACAGTGCTGGCGCCTTTACGTGGCTTGCTTGAATTGCAGCGAGTGACGGTGACGGCTTGCCTGGCAGTGTCCAGTCAGGGTCGTGAGGGTGTTACCGAGTTGGCCCGGCAAACCGCCGAATTACTGAATGTACGGCCGCTGGAACCGCGTTTTTTTGATCGGCAAATCGCTTTTAATCTATTGCCGCAAGCGGGCGCAGTTGATGCGTCCGGTCATGGGCTGCTTGAATTGCGGTTGGCGCGCGAACTTAAGCAGGTATTGGCCTTGCCGAAACTGTCAGTAGCGGCCGCTTGCGTGCTAGCCCCGGTGTTTTTTGGCGATAGTTTGAGTTTGTCTGTGCAAACCGGCGCAGTGGTTGATCTGCCGGCTATTGCTGCTGCTTTAAATGCGGCTGCAAGCGTTGAGTTGGTTGAGTTGGGCGATTATCCAACGGCAGTTGGCGATGCGGTTGGGCAGGATGAGATCTATGTCGGTCGGCTGCGCAGCGGGTTGGATGATTTGACTGAACTGAATTTGTCGATTGCGTCTGATAATGTGCGAAAAGGTGCTTCACTGAACGCTGTGCAAATAGCCGAGTTGTTGATAAAACACTATCTGTAAAAGATACTTAGCGTTAGATTTGAAGAATCATTCTAACTTAGCAATACTGGATTGGCTGAACGCTGGCTGGGATTCGCCGCAAGGCACATGCAGTCAGTGACTTGAGACCCTCGCGTACGTCGAGAAAAAAAAGATAAAACAAAGGATCACGCTATGGTTCAGGTTCGCAAACTAGTACTGGCAATTGCAGCTGCTTCGGCGCTGAGCTCTGGTATGGCGCAAGCGTTAGGGCTCGGGGAAGTGTCCCTGAAGTCCTCGCTTGATCAGCCGTTGGTGGCAGAGATTGAATTGCTGGAAGTGCGCGACCTCGCCACTGGCGAGCTGATTCCAAGTTTGGCCTCGCCGGAGGACTTTACTCGGGCCGGAGTTGATCGGCAGTTTTTACTTAATGACCTTAAGTTCACGCCAGTGATCAAGGCCAATGGTAAAAGCTTTATTCGCGTCACCTCCAGTAAGCCGATACGTGAACCCTACCTGAACTTTTTAGTTGAAGTGCTTTGGCCAAGCGGTCGAGTGCTGCGCGAATACACCGTGTTGCTCGATCCGCCGTTGTACTCCCCGCAAACGACTGCCGCCGCAGCGCCGAGAATGCCGGTAGCCGCGCCGATGCCGCGCCCTGTAACTCCCACTGTGCGCCCGGTAACCGCTTCAGCTCCAGCTGCTGCGGCTAGCCGTCCAGCAGCAGCGCCGGTTGCTGCGACATCCAACAAGCTCAGTGGCAAAGATTACAAAACTACCTCGAGTGACACTCTGTGGGAAATTGCCCGTCGCCTGCCTGGCGGCAGTGCGAGTGCTCATCAGGCCATGTTGGCTATTCAGGACCTCAATCCGGATGCGTTCATTGGCGGCAATATCAATCGCCTGAAAAGCGGCCAGGTGCTGCGTTTACCCGATCAACAACAGATCAATAGTCGTTCGCCAAGTGAGGCGGTTGCCCAGGTTAATGAGCAAACTGCCGCATGGCGCGAAGGCCGTAGCATTGCCAGCAGCGAGAACCGCCAGCTGGATGCAACCAAGCGCAATGCTGCCGGTGCCGCGCCTGCAAAAACTGAAGCTAAAGATAGTTTGCAGCTGGTTGCAGCTGAGACCGGTAAGGCCGGTGCAGGCAGCGACAAAGGCGCAAATGGCGACAGCAAGGCGCTAAATGACCAGTTGCAAGTAACCAAAGAAAGCTTGGATTCAACTCGTCGCGAGAATGGCGAGTTGAAAGGTCGGATGACCGATCTACAAAGCCAGTTGGATAAGTTGCAGCGTTTGATTCAACTCAAAGACGATCAGTTGGCCAAGCTTCAGGCCGACTTGGCCGCTAAAGGCAAAACAGTAGCGCAACCGGCTGCTGTGGTTGTGGCTCCCGCGCCAGCAACTAAAGAACCTGCGGTTGCGGCACCTGCGGCAAAAGAGCCCGTTGCTGCGTCAGTACCGGCGCCAACTCCTGCTCCAGCCACTGTGCCGGCTGTAGAGGCTGCCAAACCTGCGGTTGGCACTCCGCCAGCAACAGATTTCAATTACAGCGAAGAACCGGCAAAACCCGCTGAAGCTGCAGTGCCTGCTCCGGTTGAAGCTGCAAAGCCTGCAGAGGCTGCCCCGGTTAAACCTGCCGAGCCAGTTAAGCCGGTTGCCGTTGCGCCAGCAGTGGCGCCGGTTGCTGAGCCTGAGTCGGAAAGCTTTATTGATGGTCTGCTGGCTAATCCAATGCTCCTGGCGATTGCCGGCGGCGGTGGTTTGCTGGCGTTGCTGGTCGGTTTGATGATGCTGTCCAAGCGCAACGCCCAGAAAGAAGCTGAGTTGCTCGAAGGTCTGCATGCAGACGATGTGGAGCCGCTCGATAGTGAGTTGGAACTGCCAGAAAGCAGCTTCGACGAGCTAGACACCCCGGTCGATGCCGATGCTGAACTTGATGCTGCGCCTGAGCGGGTAACGGCCCAAACTGCAGATCCACTGGGTGAAGCTGATATTTATATCGCCTATGGCCGCTTCAATCAGGCCGCAGAACTGCTGCAGAACGCCATCAATGACGAGCCGCAACGCAGTGATTTGCGCCTGAAGTTACTCGAGGTGCAGGCTGAGTTGGGTGATCGCGATGGTTTTGCTCGGCAAGAGAGCGAGCTGCGTGAAATCGGTGGGGTGACTGCCGATGTCGATCAAATTAAAGCCAAGTACCCAAGCATGACTGCCGCCGCAGTAGCTGTTGGTGTTGCTGCTGTCTCGAGCAATATGGACGCTGAACTGGATGCCTTTAGTCTGGATGATCTGGACTTGGATGAGCCTGCTGCAGCGGCTCCTGGGCAGGATATGGATGATGCATTCGATCTAAGTCTGGATGATCTTGAGGCTGAGTTGGATAGCGATTTAGCTGCCAGCAATGCGCAGGGCTCAAGCGCTGACTTTGCCGACCTGAGTCTGGATGGTGATTTTGATTTGGCTGATGAGGCGATTAAACCTGCTGCGGATCAAGAATTGAGTTTTGATCTTGAATTGGATTCGCCAGTTAGCACACCGGCAGAAGAAGAGTTCGATCTGGCTGATTTCAGTCTGGAAATGGAAACCGATGGTCAGCCCTCAGTGGCTGGCGCTGATGAAGATTTCCTGTTGAGCCTGGATGATGAGCCTGCGGCAGTGGCTAATGATTTTTCTGCGCTGAGCCTGGATTTGCCGGCAGATGAGCAGGCGGATGCGCTTGACCTGCCAGCAGACTTTGACTTGTCTTTGGCTGAAGAGGCACCGGCAGTGGTAAGCACGGACAGCTTTGCCGCTCATCTTGATGAGGTGACGGCTGAGCTTGAACAGTTGGCGAGCAAGCTCGATCAGCCCGATGTTATGGATGATCTGGACGCGCCATTGCTTGATCTGGAGTCAGCCGAAGACCTGGATGGCGATGACGACTTCGACTTCTTGTCCGGTACTGATGAGTCGGCAACCAAGCTTGACTTGGCCCGTGCCTACATCGATATGGGCGATACCGAAGGGGCGCGAGATATTCTCGATGAGGTTGTTGCCGAAGGAAGTGACACTCAGCAACAGGAAGCGCGCGACTTGATCGCCCGTCTCACTTGATCAATGACTGAAGCAGTATTACCAGTGGCAGCCGATGTGGCTGCCACTGGCATTTTCAGGGTGGCCCTCGGGGTTGAGTACAAGGGCTCGCGCTATCGTGGTTTTCAACGTCAGCGAGCAGGCGTGCCAACCATCCAAGAAACCCTGGAAAACGCCTTGTCGAAAGTCGCCGGTGGCGCGCCAGTTAGGCTTAGTTGCGCCGGTCGCACCGATGCATCGGTGCATGCCAGCGCCCAGGTGGTGCACTTCGACACCAATGTTGAGCGCAGCCTGCATGCCTGGGTGATGGGCGCCAATATGAATTTGCCGGCGGACATCAGCGTGACCTGGGCCAAGCTAATGCCGGCGCATTTTGACGCACGCTTTAGCGCCAAGGCCCGCCGCTATCGCTATGTGATCTACAACGATCAGATTCGTCCCGCGCATATGGCCGAAGAAGTCACCTGGAATCACCGACCGCTGGATGTCGAGTTGATGCGCAGCGCAGCGGCGCAGTTGGTGGGCACCCATGACTTCAGTGCGTTCCGTGCGCGCCAGTGTCAGGCTAAGTCGCCAATCAAAACGGTTCACCATTTGCAGTTGCAGACCTTTGGCCGGCTGATTGTGTTGGATATTCGTGCCAATGCCTTTTTGCATCATATGGTCCGTAATATCGCCGGCGTGCTGATGACTATTGGCGCGGGTGAACGCCCTATTGAATGGGCGCGTGAGGTGCTGGAAGGCCGTGTGCGTCGCACCGGCGGGGTTACTGCGCATCCTTTCGGTTTGTACCTAGTGCAGGTTGAATATGCCCAGGATTTTGATTTGCCAGTGCGTTATCTAGGCCCGCATTTTTTATCCGGTTTAGCGGATGTTATGGTCGACCTTGAGTAAAGTTTCGCAGTCATGCCCATAGTCTGAGGTGGCCCTAAGGTGTCAGTCGTACGCAGCAAGATCTGTGGCATCACCCGTATCGAGGACGCATTGCTCGCGGTGGCCGCTGGAGCCGATGCCTTGGGTTTTGTGTTCTACTCCAAGAGCCCGCGGGCCGTTAGCGTTGAGCGGGCGCGGGTGATTATTGCGGCCCTGCCACCCTTTGTGACTACGGTTGGCTTGTTTGTTAATGCCAATCGGCGCGAGTTAACTGCGCTGCTTGATGGGTTGCCACTGGATCTGTTGCAGTTTCATGGCGACGAGACTCCGGCCGATTGCTCCGGCTATCAGCGTCCCTATATCAAAGCCCTGCGGGTTAAGCCGGGTGATGATATTGCCCAGTTGGCTGCGTCCTATGAACAGGCCTCGGGGATCTTGCTTGATACTTTTGTTCCCGGTATTCCGGGCGGCACGGGCGCTGCATTTGATTGGTCATTGGTGCCGCACAACTTGTCCAAACCGGTGATACTGGCAGGCGGGCTCACACCACAAAATGTGTTTGCCGCAATCGAGCAAGTGCGTCCTTATGCGGTGGACGTCAGTGGTGGGGTAGAGGCGAGCAGGGGCATCAAAGATGCCGAAAAAGTTAAGGCCTTTTTACGCGAAGTTCGCCGTGCATAATGCGCGCGTGTCTGTGCTGGCGTGTCGCTGGGACATGGCTTTGCGGTTAGCGGTGCTATGTGACGACCGCTGATGCTTGGCCGTCCATCAAGCTGCAATCAAGCATTTGCTCGGTGCTGCACTGCATGGCCGAGGCCAGCAGGCAGGCTGGGCCCACATTTTTAGAATTAAGAGCTGGAGAAAGAGAGCATGAGTAACTGGCTGGTCGACAAGCTGATTCCCACCATCATGCGTTCTGAGGTGCAAAAGAGCTCGGTCCCCGAGGGCTTGTGGCACAAATGCCCGTCTTGTGAGGCGGTGCTTTACCGTCCTGAGTTGCAAAAGACTTTGGACGTCTGCCCGAAGTGCAATCACCACATGCGCATCGGCGCACGGGCGCGGCTGGATATCTTTCTCGATGCCGAGGGCCGTGAAGAGATCGCCGCAGAACTTGAGCCGGTTGATCGATTGAAGTTTCGCGACAGCAAAAAATACAAAGATCGTTTGCTCGCTGCACAAAAGCAGACTGGCGAAAAAGATGCGCTGATTGCCATGCGCGGCGCCGTGTTGGGCCTGCCGGT
This sequence comes from Pseudomonadaceae bacterium, assembly GCA_019747155.1. Taxonomy (GTDB): domain Bacteria; phylum Pseudomonadota; class Gammaproteobacteria; order Pseudomonadales; family Pseudomonadaceae; genus Aquipseudomonas. The sequence continues at coordinate 3,254 of JAIERD010000222.1, read as the reverse complement.
GGTGGTCTGCGCCTTTGAGTTCGGCTTTATGGGCGGCTCAATGGGCGCCATCGTTGGCGAGCGTTTTGTCCGGGCGGCAAATGTCGCGCTGGAAAAAGGCTGTCCGCTGATTTGCTTTGCCGCCTCCGGTGGCGCACGCATGCAAGAAGCATTGATTTCACTGATGCAGATGGCGAAAACCTCGGCGGTACTGGCGCGTTTGCGCGAAGAGGGCGTGCCGTTTATTTCGGTGCTGACCGACCCGGTTTATGGCGGTGTGTCGGCCAGTTTGGCCATGCTTGGCGATGTCATAGTTGCCGAGCCGCGTGCTTTGATTGGTTTTGCCGGGCCGCGGGTGATCGAGCAAACGGTGCGCGAGAAATTGCCTGAAGGCTTTCAGCGCAGTGAGTTTTTGCTTGAGCACGGCGCTATCGACATGATCATTCACCGTGAAGAGTTACGCCCACGGTTGGCCCGCATATTGGCGCAGATGCAGCAGTTACCCACGCCTACGCCAGTAGCCACAGCGGCGATCGCGGCCATATGACGCAACGGGCGCTGGCCGACTGGCTGAGTTATCTGGAGCAATTGCACCCGTCGGCTATCGACATGGGTTTGCAGCGCGTGCAACAGGTTGCCACTCAGCTTGGCTTGAGTCGGCCAGCGCCCTTGGTTATTACCGTAACCGGCACTAACGGCAAGGGATCTACCTGCGCCTTTTTGGAGTCCTTGCTGCTAGCGCAGGGGCTCAAAGTGGCTGTTTACAGCTCTCCGCATCTATTGCACTACAACGAACGGGTGCGGATTTCCGGTGTCGATGCCACTGACGCCGAGCTCTGCGCCGCCTTTGCTGAAGTTGAGCGTGCCCGCGCACAGATATCCCTGACGTATTTTGAGATGGGCACTTTGGCGGCCTTTTGGCTGTTTGAGCGCGCCGCTTTAGATGCAGTAGTTCTCGAGGTTGGCTTGGGCGGGCGGCTGGATGCGGTCAACCTGATTGACGCCGATCTGGCCTTGGTAACCAGCATCGGCCTGGATCACGCCGACTGGCTGGGTGATACCCGCGAATCTGTGGCCTTCGAGAAGGCCGGTATCCTGCGTGCCGGGAAGCCGGCTTTGTGTGGTGATCTCGACCCGCCACTGCCATTACTGGAGCGGGTGGCCGAGCTTGACTGCCCATTGTTTATCCGTGGGCGTGATTATGACCTGTCGGTCGATGGGCAGGTTTGGCACTGGCGCGGCCTGAATGCGCGCGGTGAAGTCTTGCAGTTAGACGCTTTGCCCTTGCTGGATTTGCCGCTGGAAAACGCCGCCTTGGCCGTGCAAGCCTACGCTTTGCTGGATTTGCCTTGGCGGCCTGTGCAGTTGGCGGCAGCCTTGGCGGCGACGCGAGTGGTTGGGCGTTTGGATCGGCGTCAGCTGCATTGGCAAGGCAAGTCGCTGACACTGTTGCTGGATGTTGGGCATAATCCCCACGCGGCCGAGTATCTGGCGCAGCTACTGGCTAGCCGACCAGTACCTGGTAAACGTCTGGCGGTGTTCGGTTTGCTGGCGGACAAAGACTTGTCAGGGGTGCTGAATGCCTTGCGCGATGAGGTTCAGGATTGGGCGGTGGTCAATTTGCCCACCGAGCGCGCGCGCCCGGCGGCGGAAATAAAAGCGGCGCTGCTTAACCTGGGCGCCCAGGTCGAGGCCTATGCGGATGTCGCAACTGCGCTGCAGGCGCAGTGCGCGCAGGCCACGGCAGAAGATGAAATTCTGGTATTTGGATCTTTTTATTGCGTTGCGCAAGCCCTGGAATGGTTGGCTTGTGTTGCTGCACGGGAGGTAGGCAATGGCTTTGCTCGATAATGAGTGCGCACAAGCCACGGCTGAAGATGAAGTTTTAGTATTTGGATCTTTTTATTGTGTTGCACAAGCCCTGGAATGGCTGGGTTGTGTTGCTGCACAGGAGGTAGGCAATGGCTTTGCTAGATAGTGGGCTCAAGCAGCGAATCGTCGGTGCTTTAGTGCTGCTGGCGTTGATGGTGATTTTTCTGCCGATGTTGCTGTCTCGTCAGGATGATTTGCAGCGCGTGGTGGTCGATGCTCCAGCTATGCCGCAAGCGCCAGTGATGCCTCAGGTTGAGCTGGATCCGGTTAACGTGCCGCAGGCGCAGTTGCTGCCGGATGAGCCAGTACCCATGACCGAGTCGGAGATCGCGGCAACTGCGCCCGCCGTAGTTGCTCCGACCAAACCGGCGGCCGCGGTCACCGCGCCTGCAGCGACTAAGCCGCCGGTCGCCGAAGTTGCGGCGCCAGCCAGCCGTTTGGATGCCAACGGTCTGTCCGTCAGTTGGTCGATTCAGCTGGCCAGTTTATCCAGTCGCACCAGTGCCGATAGCTTGCAGAATCGCCTGCGTGGTGCCGGTTACAATGCCTATGTACGCAATGTCGAAGGCATGAATCGGGTCTTTGTCGGCCCGGTCATTGAGCGCGCTGAAGCCGATCGTTTGCGCGACCAATTAACCCGTCAGCAGAAGCTCAACGGCTTTGTGGTGCGCTTTCAGCCCGAACGAGGCTGACACGCTGCTTACCGTGAGGCCGGCGCTCTGTTAAAATCGCCGGCCTTTCATGTATGCAGGCTTTGCTGTGGCACTTACTTGGGTTGATTGGGCGATTATCGCCATCATCGTTATCTCCTGTTTGATCAGCCTCAAGCGCGGCTTCGTCAAAGAAGCCCTGTCGCTGGTTACCTGGATCATTGCCGGTGTAGTTGCCTGGATGTTTGGCGGCGCGCTTGCCCAGCACCTCACCGACTTTATTGAAATGCCTTCGGCGCGAATTATCGCCGGCTGTGCGATTTTATTTGTGGCCACCTTGCTGGTGGGCGCCTTGGTTAATTTCCTGATCAGTGAGTTGGTGCGCGTGACCGGTTTGTCGGGCACCGATCGCTTTCTTGGGATGGTCTTCGGTGGCGCTCGCGGCGCCTTGCTGGTGGTGGTCTTAACCGGGCTTCTCAGCCTGGCGCCCGTGCAGCAAGACCCGTGGTGGCAACAGTCGAGCTTGATTCCACATTTTCTGATAGTCGCTGATTGGTCAAAAAACCTGATTGTCGGGATGGCGGGTCAGTGGCTTGCGAGCAGTTTGCACGCGCCGAGTTAACATCGCAGTTAAAGGGGCGTTGTGTGCTGCGCACCAATGCCCAGAATTAGCAGTACTACTAGCAGGGGTTGCGTCACATGTGTGGCATCGTCGGTATCGTCGGTAAGTCGAACGTCAATCAGGCGCTGTAT
>JAIERD010000595.1 GCA_019747155.1 Pseudomonadaceae bacterium | reverse complement strand
AAGCGGATGCGCTGGGGCGCACGCAAAACCGAATTTGTGCGCCCGACCCAATGGCTGGTGATGCTGTTTGGCGATGCGGTGATCGACTGCGAAATCCTCGCGCAAAAGTCCGGCCGGTTGTCCCGTGGTCACCGTTTCCACCACCCGGATCAAGTGCGCATCAGCTCGCCGGCGAACTATCTGGAAGACCTGCGCAGCGCCTATGTGCTGGCCGACTTGAATGAACGCCGCGCACTGATCAGCGCCCGCATCGCCGTACTGGCTGCCGAGCAGCAGGGCACGGCGATTGTGCCGGCCGATTTGCTCGATGAAGTCAGCTGCCTGGTCGAGTGGCCAGTGCCGCTGGTGTGCTCGTTCGAGGAGCGCTTCCTGGCCGTGCCGCAGGAAGCGCTGATCATCACCATGCAGGACAACCAGAAGTATTTCTGCCTGCTGGACGCCCAGGGCAAGTTGCTGCCGCGTTTTATCACCGTGGCCAACATCGAAAGCAAAGACCCGCAGCAGATTATCTCCGGCAACGAAAAAGTCGTGCGCCCACGCCTGACCGACGCCGAGTTCTTCTTCAAACAAGATCAGAAGCAGCCGCTGGAACACTTCAACCAGCGCCTGGCCAATGTGGTGTTCCAGGCCCAGCTCGGTTCGGTGTTCGACAAAGCTGTGCGGGTTTCCGCCCTGGCCGCGTTTATCGCCGAGCGCATCGGTGGCGACAGCCAACGTGCCGCCCGCGCCGGTTTGCTGAGCAAGTGCGATCTGGCCAGTGAAATGGTCGGCGAGTTCCCCGAGATGCAAGGCGTGGCCGGCTACTACTACGCCCAACTTGGCGGCGAAGCCGACGATGTGGCGCTGGCGCTGAATGAGCAATACATGCCGCGCGGTGCCGGTGCCGAGTTGCCAAGCACCTTGACCGGCGCCGCCGTGGCCGTGGCTGACAAACTCGACACCTTAGTCGGCATCTTCGGCATCGGCATGCTGCCGACCGGCAGCAAAGACCCCTACGCCTTGCGCCGCGCCGCCCTTGGCGTGTTGCGGATTCTGATCGAGAAACAACTCGACCTCGATCTCGCCGAGGCGATCGAATTTGCCATCGAGCAGTTCGCCGATCAGGTTAAAGCCGAAGGCCTGGCCGTCTTGGTGCAGGACTTTATCTTCGACCGCCTGCGTGCTCGCTACGAAGACGAAGGCGTGGAAATCAGCGTCTACCAAGCCGTACGGGCCCTGTCGCCAAGCGCGCCGCTGGACTTCGATCAGCGCGTGCAAGCCGTGCAGGCCTTCCGCGCCCGCAGCGAAGCCGCCGCCCTGGCCGCCGCCAACAAGCGCGTGTCGAATCTGCTGAGCAAATTCGACGGCGAGGTGCCATTGGTGATCGCCAACGCCTTGCTGGTTGAACCGGCCGAGCAAGCACTGGCGCAAGCGGTGTTCGCCGCCGCCCATGCTGTGGCGCCATTAGCCGCCGAACGCCAGTATCGCGAGGCACTGGAGCAACTGGCCAGCCTGCGCGAACCGGTGGACGCCTTCTTCGAGGCGGTGCTGGTAAACGCCGATGATGCCGACGTGCGCGCCAACCGCTACGCACTGCTGGCGCAATTGCGCGGGCTGTTTTTGGGCGTGGCCGATATCTCGCTGCTGGGTTAATGCTCAGCAGCAGCAAGCTACAAGCCTCAAGCCTGAAACGGGCAACCTTGAAGCTTGTGGCTTGCCGCTTGAGGCTTAGTTATGAAACTGTTAATTCTCGACCGCGACGGCGTGATCAACCAGGACTCCGACGACTACATCAAGTCGGTGGATGAGTGGATTCCGCTGCCCGGTGCCATCACCGCCATCGCTAACCTCAGCAAAGCTGGCTGGACAGTGGCCGTCGCCACCAACCAGTCAGGCCTGGCTCGCGGTTACTACGACCTGGCGGCGCTCGACGCCATGCATCAACAGTTGCGTAAGCTGGTGGCAGAGCAGGGCGGTGACGTTGGCCTGATCGTCTATTGCCCGCATGGCCCGGATGAGGGCTGTGACTGTCGCAAACCGAAACCCGGTATGCTGAAAACTATTGCCGAGCATTACGGCGTGGCGCTGGCAGGACTGTGGTTTGTTGGCGACCGCCTGGGTGACCTGCAGGCGGCGGTGACCGTCGACTGTCAGCCCGTATTGGTAAAAACCGGTAAGGGCGAACGTACCCTGGGTAAAGACTTGCCCGCAGGTACTTTAATTTTTGAGGATCTGGCAGCCGTGGCTGCGCAACTTCTCCATTAGGGTCAGAGTTTTTATGTCGATAGTGCAGGCTGGCAAAACCTTTCTTTTCTACCTGCTACTGGCCCTGAGCGCCTTGCTCTGGTGCACCCTGAGCATGTTTATCGCGCCATTTTTGCCGTTCCGTCAGCGCTATCGCTTTATCAATGTTAACTGGTGTCGATTTGCCGTCTGGCTGACCCGCCTGATGCTCGGCATCGACTATCAGGTGGTCGGCACCGAGAACGTGCCGAGCCAACCTTGCGTGATCCTCGCCAAGCACCAGAGCACCTGGGAAACCTTCTTCCTGTCCTGCTACTTCGAGCCGCTAAGCCAGGTGCTCAAGCGCGAGCTGCTGTATATCCCGTTTTTCGGCTGGGCGATGGCCATGCTCAAACCCATCGCCATCGACCGCAGTAATCCCAAGGCGGCGCTTAAACAATTGGCCAAGCAAGGCCAAGCATGCCTGGAGCAGGGCGCTTGGGTACTGATCTTCCCGGAGGGCACGCGGATGCCGATGGGCCAGATTGGCAAGTTCACCCGTGGCGGCGCCGCGCTGGCGGTCAACGCCAACCTGCCGGTGCTGCCGATTGCCCACAATGCCGGCGCTTACTGGCCCAAACAGGGCTGGGCCAAGCACGCCGGCACCATCACCGTAGTGATAGGCGCCCCCATGTACGCCGAGGGTACAGGCCCACGGGCGATTGCCGAACTGAATGACCGCGCCTTTGCCTGGGTGAAACAAACCCAGATCGAACTCGGCGCGCTGCCGGCCGATAGCGCGCCTTGCGAAACTGCCGCTGCAGTTTGAACAGCCTGTGGATAAATCTGTGGGCAAAATACCGGCACACTGCCATCAGAAAACCTAACTGCTTGTTTTAAAAGCATTTAAACCTAGAGACTGATAAGTGGCAGAGCGTGCATAAGTACTTTCTGCTAGCGCCCTCAGACCGCGCCCAGCACGAAGCTGGCGACCGCGCTGAAACTGCCACCAAAGTTCAAACAGCCCACCCTGCGCGCGCCCTCCACCTGATAACCGCCCGCTTGGCCCTCCACTTGCCGCCAGGCATCCAGCAACATGCGCACGCCACTGGCGCCAACTGGATGACCGCCACCGATCAGCCCACCACTGGGATTGACCGGCAAACGCCCGCCCAGCTCGATGCTGCCATCCTCGATCAACTGCCAACCTTGGCCCGCCGGCGCTAAGCCAAAGTGCTCCAGCGCCAAATACTCGCTGATGCTGAAACAGTCGTGGGTTTCGATCGCATCGAGCTGCCAGGCACTGCTCAGCCCGGCTCGCCCTAATGCATCGGCTATGGTGCGGGCCAGATGGGGAAACATCAGCCCCTGCTGATCGGCGGCCGGCAGCTTCTCCGCCAGCGGTAGCACCGAGCTGCGCTGGCCCCAGCCGAGAATCGCCGGGAACGGCCGCGTCCTACCCAGATGCCGCGCATGTTGCTCGGCAAACGCTGCCGAGCAGATAAACAGCACGGCGCAGCCATCGCTGATTTGTGCGCACTCGCGGCGGCGGATTTGCCCCTCGACACTTGGATTGAACTGCTCATCCACGCTGAAGTGCTCGGCCTGCCAGTGCCAGTCGCGGGTTTGCGCCCAAGGGTTGAGTTTGGCGTTGCTTAGGTTGATCTCGGCAATCCGCCGTAAATAAGCATCGTCCAGGCCATGCTGCTGGCTGTAACGCTGACGAATCTGCTCAAACATCCACGGCCAAAGAAACTGCGCCGGTTGGCCTTCATGGCCCTGCCACGCCGCCGTAGCCAGGTGCTGGGCGGCTTGCTCGCCTGTGACGTTGCGCATCTGCTCGATGCCCAACACGCACACGCACTCGGCGCGGCCTGACTCGATGCTGGCCATGGCCGCCAAAATCGCCATGCTGCCCGAGGCGCAGGCCGCCTCATGGCGCATCACCGGGATCTCGCTCCACGCCGGGTCGCAACGGGCCAATAAGCCGCCGAGCAAACCTTGGCCACAGAACAACTCGGCGGCAAAGTTACCGATATGCGCGGCCTCGACCTGCGCCGCCGCCAAGCCGCAATCGGCTAACGCGGTTTGCACCAGGCGCTGCATCTCGCCAGCGAGGTCGCTGCCTTCACGCTGCCAGTGGCGGGCGAAATCGCTCTGCGCGCCGCCCAGCACATACACCTGCCGGCTCATGCCGGTAGCTGCACGGGCAAATCCTTAGCCTCGACCCAGCAGGCATGAAAACCCAAGGGCACCCGCTGCGGGATGGCCAGCCGGGTGCAGGGACCAGCCGAAAGGTTGCGCGCGTCATAAATCCATAGCTCAGAGCTGTTGTTCGGCTCGTCTTGCACGAAGCTCAGCAAGTAGCCACGGTCTTCATCGACGGCCGCATCGGTGGCGGCGGTACTGGGTGCAAACGGACTCTCGCTGCCACAGATGCCCTGGCCAAACAGCACCTGCTGATGCTCGCCGGTGAGCAGGTCGTACTTGCGAATGCCGTCAAAGAGCAGGGTCTGGCTGGCCCCGATAGTCACCGCATAGCCGTAGCGGGTTGGATAGCCCAGCTCACGCGGGTTAGTGCTGGGAAACTCGGCGTTCGCGACATCTAGACAGCGCTCGGTGGTTGCGCCGGTAGTCAGATTGAAACGCCACTCCCAGAGTTCGGCGTGCATCTGCAGGTTTTGCAGCATGCGCTCGAACTCACTGGCGCTGCTTTCGGCATGATTGGCCACCGGATTGGCTACCCGATGTGCAACCATCACCAGCTCATCGGCCTCCTCCCAGGCATTCACCACGTGATAGATGTAGCAGGGCGAGGCACTAAACCAGCGCACTTGCTCAACCGTGCCATGACGCGGCACCACGGCAAAGCGTGAGCCTAACTCTGGCTGATAAACACTGCGCCAACGGCCGCGTTTGAGCGCTTCGGTGTCCACGCAAACCGGCAAGTCCATCAGAATCGAGTAGTGCTCGGTAATCGCCATGTCGTGAGGCAGGCGTGGGCCGGGCAGCTCGATGGGGAGCAGACTGGTTTGCTCGCCGGCGGCATTCACCACCCCGTAGTGCATATAGGGCGGGCGCACCGAATACTCAAAAAACATCATCTCGCCGGTTTTGCCATCCACCTTCACATGCGCCGACACCGGCGTGCTGCGCTTGCCGGCGAAATCATCCACGGCCAAGGTTTGTAAGCTCAGCGGGTCAACCCGGTAAGGTTCGCCGCACTGATACCAAAGCGCGAGCAGGGCGCCATTATGAAATTTCACATCGGTATTGGCGGTGTCCTTGTACGGCCGGCCGAGGGTCAGCTGACGAACTGGCTCGCGGATGCCCTGCCACTGCGCCTGACCAATGTTTTGCTCAAGCTGCAGGCCGGCGGTATTAACCCAACGATTGCGGTAGGTGGCGCAGCCATTATTGAACTCGACCGCGTGCAACATGCCATCGCCATCAAACCAATGGTGGCGGCCGGCCGGTTGCGCCTGCGGATTCGGCCCGTTGCGCACATAAATACCGGCAAGATCGAGCGGCACTTGGCCGCTGATTACCTGCAACTGGGCAGTAATTTCGCTGTCGGTCGGCGCATAGCTGCCGAGCAAATAGGGATTGGCTTCGTGGCTTTGAGTGTTCATCCGCAGCTCCTTATGCTTGCACAGTGAAACTAACAGATTGGTTTCACTGTGCAAGTAAGGTTGGCTGACTATTGATCAAACTTCTACTGGTTGATCGATAGTGCTGATATGCATCTGGCTTAATCCTCAACAGATGGCGGCCGACAAACTCGCCAGCGTTACCCCTTGACCACAAGAGGCGCAGTGCAATTGCGGTTGTAAGATTTGGCCGCAAGGCCGGTGGCTCATTTGCGTCGAGGCTTGGTAGTGCGGTCGCAGCCAGTGGTCGCCCCAGCCGGTGAGCGCAACGATCAGCGGGAACAGCTGCAAGCCCTCGGCACTGAAACGGTACAGTGGCCGGTTGAGTTGCCCGTCGGTTGCGCGCAACAGTACGCCGCCCTCGGTCAGTCGCAGCAAACGGTCGGCGAGAATATTCGGCGCTATCTGCAGATGGCGGGCGATGTCGCCGTAACGCTGCACTCCAAAATAAATCAGCGCCACGATCAGCGCAGTCCAGCGATCACTCAGAATCGCCGCCGCCGTCAGCTGTTGCTCAGCCGCAAACTCAGCGCGCGCACGCTTTAGCGGTTTAGCTAGGCTCGCCATCTGCGGTGCTAAACCAGCAGAATCCAGGCGAATATCGCGTACCTCTATCGGCACCAGACAATGGCCGCAGCGCAAACTTGGCTGGAATGCCTGACCACAGCTATGCAGCAATGCCGGGACCACAGGCGCGCCGCGCCGGGCATCCCAATCGCGGGCCAAACTGACCACGACTAACAAGGCTTGCCCGGCCGGCGTTAGCTGATAACCCTCGCCGCATGCAGCCAGGCAAGCCATGGCCTGCAGGTGTTTGAGCCGAGCGGCGAGGGTACTGCGGGGGATCTGTAGCTCAGCCAGCAACTGACCAAAACTCTTAGCACTCAACAGCAGCGCTTGAATAATCGCCAGCGACCAACGCTGACCTATGACATCCAACACCGCCGGCACGATGCTGGCCGCCACATGCGCCGTCACGTCCAGAGAAGTACTTGTAGGCTCAAGCATTGATGGAGATGGGCTCATTTAATACCTTCGCATCAATTCGAGGCTATAGGTCATCCAGCGCAACCTTTATGCGCTGGGGAGCGGCCAGCCGCTCGCGTGCGGTGGCGATCAAAGCCTCATCGTCCTCGGTCATCAGGACGGGCCGAAATGGGAGCTGGCCGCGCTCAGCCACATACTGCAAGGCTTGGCGCATCAATTCAGAAGGGGTGACACCGAGCCGCTCCAGCTCGCGGTAAGCGCGGACTTTCAACTCGTCGTCGATGCGGATATTGATAGAAGCCATGGCGGTGACCACCTGTAATGACACTTGTCATTACGATGCCAACCTTGCGTCTGTTTGGCAACAGACTGTGTTCATGGAGCCCAGCACCTTTCTTACAATGCCCATTTGAACACAGCCCGGCTAACTAGGTTCGACTGGACTACGCCACGCCAGATCAAGATGACACACAAAGCACCTGTACTACTGGAAGATCGAACGACCATATTGGCCGAAAATTGGCTCTCGTGACTGGCGGCTATCGACCGAGGCTGTGTAAAAACGTTTTCAAGCTGGTTTGATGGTCTGAATCGGAACAAAAAACGCGTCCTACGCAAATTTCAGGTCTGCTGACTGGCCAACCTGCGACATATATTAAGTAGCAACGCAGACTTCAAAACGGTGCCTGCGTTTTTACACAGCCTGGACCCATTGCTGCCACTCACTGAAAGCTGCAACCTGGCCAGACGCAGACGCAAACTAGGGCCTATTCAGCCTGTACTCACTGATAAACCAAGAGGGTAGTGGGTGACGGTGTATTCGTGCTGACAGGGCGACCAAAACTTGCCACGGGGTTCCGTACCACTTGAAGTCTGATGGAACAGCTACGCCCTCAAATGGTTTTACTGAAACTTCAGCTTCCTCCTGAGCGGAAGACCTGAAGCCAGAGAGCGCTCTAGATACACCGACACTCTGAACGTATCCACGCGACCCGCTGAGTGTTTCCAGTGAGACCTCTGGAAACCAGCGTTCCAGGGTCACGCCCTTCATGAGAGGCAAAACCTCACCCCGTAAAATCTGGAGCGTCTTTTCATCGTTAAGCAGCGCTGCAACAGTGGCTAACGCAGGCACAAGTGTTGAAGTTTCGAAGAAGTCCCGACTGCCTGCCTTCTGCGTGACATGGAGCGCCACTGCATCTTCAAGAAAATCCGTGTCCACCGGAAGGTAACGGTCTGTTTTCAGCGCGCGGTGAAGACGATTGACGACTTCGCTCACAAGAGCTTGTGCGTTGTCCCAGTCTGATTCTCCCATTAGAGCTGTGAACACCAGCGTCAGGTCTATTGTGTGTCCGTCATAAGGGGGGAGCCGAGCACCGGGATGCTGGTTAATAAGATAGATTAACTTCCCCCGAATCGCCGCACGTAGCTCTTCCTGGTCTGCTATCTGCTGGAGCAGCAGCAGAAGTGTCGCCAGACGCCCCAGCTCTTCAAAAATAAGTTCCGCATAAAGGATACGCTCCGGACGATATGAGAGGACCGCACGAGGGCTCTCCAAAGTTGGCATGACCTTTTCGAAGTATTCCACCAAGGCGTTGATTTGGAGCACCACCATGGTCTCAAGCCGAGCGGTAAACCCGGTGTCGGCAGATAGCTCTAACTTCACCGCCTCTGCCCACATGCGAAGGATCAGGTACTCTCCGGCGACTACCCCTGGTTTCAAATTACCTTCGCTTTTCCCCCAGACAAGCAGGACCGCCCAGCCCATTGACGCAGCGGCGCACCTTCTCAAGAATTTTTTCTTCCGTGTTGCAGCACTCTGCTCCGGCTCTTCAGTCGGAGTGTCAAAACACGCTTCTACAAAGCGAATGAATCTATGGATGGCAGTACTCGACTCCTCAAGGCCCGCCAGGGCTGCACGAAGGTCAGATTTACCTTTGGCTAACAGCAATGTCTCATCGAACAAGTATTGTTCGATCCAGGGCGTAAGCTGATCAGTGCCCCAGAAATCAAGTTTGCAAAGCGTGCGTTCAGCTACTTCAGCTGACAACGCTGAATAGCCTGCCTGAGCTTCCTGAAGCAGCACACCGTTAGAAACCAAGACGATTTTCTTGCCCAGCGGTTTGAGGTGTTCAGGTAAACGATTTCTAATGAAATCGTTGCATGCCTCTCGAACAGACGGATCGATTGCTTGCTGGCCGCCATACAGGTCTGCACGCCCAACATTCCCGAATTTGATGATGAAGATGTAGACCTCATCGATTCCATCCTCGCCCGGTTTGGTCGACAACACGTCAACACCAGCCTGTGCCGGGCCGATCTGCGGTCGGCTCAGCACGGAGTGCCCCATGGCTTTCAGTAGTTCGGGCAGCAAAGCATCAAGCTCATTTCGCTCGCGCAGGCCGGCGAGATAATGGGAGAGAACAAGCTGAATACTCATTCCGGCAGTCCTTTCCATAGACTGGTCCTCGACATCGCTCCTGAGACTGGGTCCGTAAGCTCAGACGTTGGTAGCTCTACAGACAGCTGGAATGAGGTCATCGCAAGTGAGGTCTCCTGTACCTCATCGCCGACTACAAACTCTACCGCTGTTTTGTTGGCGTACTTGAAATGCTGCTTCGTAACGAACTGGCTAAAAATGGAGCTTTCCTCCGAGTGCCGTTGAATATCTCGGCTCTCACTACGCTTTAGGCTGGCGAAGGTGAGGCGCATTTCAGGGGACATGGCAAATTCACGAATCCTCGGTAGCTCGGTCAAAGTGATTTGCTGTTGTTCCAGGAGCGCCAATGCCTGACTTGCCAGTCCAACAGAATTGAACGGTGAGTTTTGGCTTGCAAGCAGTCGTTGCGTAGTCGATGGGTACTCATTCATATGATGCTGCAGAAGCTGCTGGGCAACTTTGAGTGCCTTAGCGTTTTCGGGATATGAGATAACGAGGCTCAACGTCCATCCGAGTGAGATCGCTGGAGATGAATGTAACGCACAGAGACGACTAGCCGCGAGGAAGGCGAGCGACTCGTCTATGGGGAAAAGGTCATAGGCTAGCGCGGCAGTAGCCTGAAAGTGATCTACGCTCGCCTCATGCACTAAGGCCTTAGCCAGTTCGATGTCCTCTTCGTGGGTCAACCAGGATGAAACTGCTACTGCAAAAAGCGTCTGGGATTGGCAAATTTCGCGGAGGCAGGAGTCAGCAACGGCAAGGCACTCCTCTAGCGACGATGCCCTCGTTTGCTCATGACAGAGCTGGGCTAATTCGCCTATAGCTGAATGGCACTTTTCAGGCTCGTTCCGATACTCTGCGAGTCTGCGATAAAGTTCGTAGAACTGATTAGTAGCCATTCTTTCTTATACTCTGGTTGTCGCCACACGGAAATTTTCAATCGCACCTGGTTTCGTCGACACCTCTAAGCATCGACTTTTGGCTATATTGCACATTATCACCAACGGCAGCTCCTGGCCGTTAGCTGCCTGTCACGAATGACCGCCCTCTGCCAAGACTAAGACACCTACTCAACCAATCAAAAAAAACCCGACACAAAGGTCGGGATTTTTTAGTTAGTGGGCGAGATTAACTCGCCTACTTGTGACACTTAATGTGCCCATCGACAACGAGTCAGAAATCCAAATTCGACACCGCCAAGGCATTTCGCTCAATAAATTCACGGCGCGGTTCTACTTCGTCGCCCATGAGGCAGTTGAAGATTTGGTCGGCGCTGATGGCGTCTTCGATGGTGACTTTGAGCATGCGGCGGGCATCCGGGTCCATGGTGGTTTCCCACAGTTGGCTCGGGTTCATTTCGCCCAGTCCTTTGTAGCGCTGAATGCTGTGACGCTTGGTGCTTTCGGTCAGTAACCAGTTCAAGGCTTCTTTGAAGGTGGTGACCGGCTTCTTGCGCTCGCCGCGTTTCACGTAGGCGGTGTCTTCCAGCAGACTGTTAAGTTGCTCGCCCAGGCTGGTCACGGTCTTGTAGTCGTTACTGCCGAAGAAGTCGCGGTTGAAGGTGACGTAGCTGGAAACCCCGTGGGAAATCAGCTCGACTTCCGGCAGCCAGAGGTGGCGCTCGGTGTCTTCGCGCAGGCGGGTTTTGTAGCCCAGGCCAGACTTCTCAACCACGCGCAGACGCTCGTTAAACAACTCCAACCAACCTTGCATCGAGGCTTCATCGGCCAGATTAGCCAGGCTCACGGCTGGCAGATAGACGAAGTGTTCGGTCAGCTCCAGCGGGTACAGACGCGACAAACGCTTGAGGGTCTTCATCACCATGCGGAAGTCGTTAACCAGGCGCTCCAAGGCCTCGCCAGAGATGCCTGGGGCATTCTCGTTGACGTGCAGGCTGGCGTCTTCCAGGGCCGATTGGGTCATGTATTCCTCCATGGCCTCGTCGTCCTTGATGTACTGCTCTTGCTTGCCCTTCTTCACTTTGTAAAGTGGTGGCTGGGCGATATAGATGTAGCCGCGCTCGATCAGCTCCGGCAACTGACGGAAGAAGAAGGTCAGCAGCAGGGTGC
>JAIERD010000067.1 GCA_019747155.1 Pseudomonadaceae bacterium | reverse complement strand
GAACACCACGTCGGCGCCGAAGCTCTTGCCGATCCAGTTGCGCTGCATGGTTTTGACCTGTTCCGGCCAGCCATCCAACTCATCCAGACCACTCAGTAGTTCATCGGCATAAGCGGTGATCTTGAAGTAGTACATCGGGATTTCGCGTTTCTCGACCAGTGCGCCGGAGCGCCAGCCGCGACCGTCGATCACCTGCTCGTTGGCCAGTACGGTCTGGTCCACCGGGTCCCAGTTGACGCTGCCGTTCTTGCGGTAAATCACGCCCTTCTCGAACAGGCGAGTGAACAGCCATTGTTCCCAGCGGTAGTAGTCCGGCTTGCAGGTGGTCACTTCACGGGTCCAGTCCACCGCCAGGCCCAGGCTTTGCAGCTGGGTCTTCATATAGGCGATGTTTTCGTAAGTCCACTTGGCCGGGGCGACGTTGTTCTTCATCGCGGCGTTTTCTGCCGGCATGCCGAACGCGTCCCAGCCCATCGGCTGCAGCACGTTCTTGCCCTGCATGCGCTGATAGCGGGAGATCACGTCACCGATGGTGTAGTTGCGCACGTGACCCATGTGCAGCTTGCCGCTTGGGTAGGGGAACATCGACAGGCAATAGAAAGTCTCCTTGCCTGGCTGTTCGGTCACTACAAAGGATTTCTGCGCGTCCCACAGGGACTGGGCGGCGGCTTCGATTTCGCGGGGCTGATAGAGTTCGTGCATGGCTACTTGGCTTGGCTGCTTGTGCTTGAAATAGGGGCTTAACAGGCCGTTGAGAACGTAGCGAGCGACGGCTAGGCAAGGCGAAATCGGCCGAGAAAGCGCAGTGCACGCGTTGTGCATGAGCATTTTGAGGTTGATTTCAACGCCGCCTAGCCGAGCGCAGTAGTTCTTCAGCGGCCTGTTTTGGCTAACGCGCTAGCATACAGGAGCCCGCTTGGCTGAGGGAAACGCTGATTGAAACCCGGCGGTTTGGCCTGCTCGCCGTTGGTCGCAGCAGGCGCTCGGCCGCGACCCGAGCGCTAAGCTTGGATTGAAGGGCCGGTAGACTTTGCGTCGGCTGGAGAGGTGTTCAGATGGTCGAGTCACGCCGCACCGAGGTACCAGAAGGGCTTTATGGGCGATTATTGCAACGGCTGGCCTTGGCGCTGGATGAGGCCGATAGCATCAGTCGCAAGCCTGGCAGTAGCAGTCATGAGCATGAGTTGGAGTTAAGTGGTTTAAGTCCCGCCGAGTTGCAGTTGGTGCGCGCTTATCTGGATCAGGACTTGAGCTGGTTGCAGGGCTGGCACGCGGCGGCGCAAGAGTTGGCGCTGCTTGAACGGCAAAGCGCGCCGGTGGCCAAGCCCGGGCGTAGCAATGTTCGGCCACTGCACAAAGCGCCGGTGCGGCTCAATCCATTGCTTAAGCGGCGTCAGCAGCTCTGTTGCGCGCTCTGTGGTACTGCCGCCGACTGGTTGCACGGCCAGGGCGTACAGGCTTGCGGCTCCTGCGGCTCGCAATTGTTTCGCGCGGGCAGTCCGCTGCTGTAATTAGCCGCTGGGGTCGCGCACTCCAGGCTCAGAAAGACGTCCTGCCACCAGGTTAATTAAGGCCATGTAACCGTTAACTGTTGGCCGCAAAACGTAGGATGGGGTTCAGCCCATCAAGCCTCTTACCAATCTGCGGTGGGCTGAAGCCCACCCTACAAAATCGACCTGCAACACCTAGCGGGGACATAGCCTCAGTTACAGCGTTTTGGCCATCCGGCTGGCCAGCAAGGCCCAGCCAAACAACAAGAAGCAAACAATCGCCAGTGGCCATGAGCGCCAGCGCAGGTAAGGCGTGAGGTCTTGCATCGGCACGACTTCGCCATAGAGCACGCCTTGCTCGAACTGCGGCAGCTGCGCGCTGATCTGGCCGAACGGATCGATCAATACGGTCATGCCGTTGTTGGTGGCGCGGATCATCCAGCGACCGGCTTCCAGGGCGCGCATCTGCGCCATCTGCAAGTGTTGCAGGGGGCCGATGGAGCTGCCGAACCAGGCGTCATTGCTCACCGTCAGGAGGATATTGCTCTGTGCGGCCAGCGCGGCGGCAAAGTCTGGATAGACCACTTCGTGGCAAATATAGGCGGCGATGTTGTAGCCCTTGGCTTGCAGCAGTGGTTGGGCGGCCGGGCCGCGGGCGAAGTCCGACATCGGCAAGTTGAAGAAGGTAATCAGCCCGCGCAGCTGGTCTTGCAGCGGCACGTACTCGCCAAAGGGCACCAGTTTTTGCTTGAGGTAAGTGCCCTGGCCTTGGCCGATCACGGTGATGCCGTTGTAGTAACGCTTCTCGCCCAGTTCATTCAACTGGCGGATAGGTACGCCGGTAATCAGTGCGCTTTGCCGACTGTCGGCGAAGGCGGCCATGCCGGCCAGGTAGTCCTCGGCATACTCTTTCAGTACCGGTACGGCAGTTTCTGGCCAGACGATCAGGTCGGTGGCTTTGGCGCTGCGGCTCATGTCGCGGTACAGGTCGAGCTGCGCGCGTAGCTGCGCCGGGTCCCATTTTAGGCTTTGCGCCACGTTGCCTTGCAGCATAGCCACGCTTAAGGGGGCGCCGGCCGGGCGCGTCCAGGCGTGATTGCTAAGGGCGAAACCGGCCAGCCAGGGTGCGCTCAGTAGCGCCAAGCCGGTGACGAGAAAGGCCGGGCGGCTCCGCAGGCGCGGCAGGTTTATCAGCAGTGCGGCGCTCAGGGCCAGTACAAAGGAGATCAGCCACATGCCGCCGACGGGTGCCAGACCGCTGAGCGGGCCATCGAGCTGGCTATAGCCGGCATACAGCCACGGGAAGCCGGTCAGGAACCAGCCACGGAACGCCTCTTGCGCCAGCCACAGGGCGGCGAAGGCCAGAGCGTCGGCCAGTGGCGCCTCGTTACGCCGTAGCCAGCGCGCCCACAGCCAGGCTGGCAAGCCAAAGAAGAATGCCAGCGCGCAGCAAAACGCCAGCATCAAACCGCCCGCCAGGGCTGGCGAAGCGCCGCCGTGGTCGTGAATGCTGACGTAAATCCAGCCGATGCCGGCCAGGTACAGGCCCAGGCCGTAGCACCAGCCGCGCCAGAGTGCGGCTTTCGGTGTTAGGTCGCGCAAGCCCAGATAGAACAGCCCCAGCGACAGCAGCGACAGCGGCCAGAAGTCGAAGGGAGCCAGTGCTAGGGGCGTGAGTGCGCCCGCCAGCAGTGCAAGCAAGTTGCCCGGCGGGCCTTGGCGAGTGATCCAGTTCATGGGGCGTTCCTTGTCGGCGATGGTGTTGGCGCGGGTTGTCAGGGGCGGATGTTGGCTGGATCGCGGCTGTTGTAGGAGCGGCCTTGGCCGCGATAGCGAGCGCAAAGCTTCGCGGCCGAGGCCGCTCCTACAGGGAGTTTTGCATTGAATCAGCGCGACTCTGGCGTCAGCCGCAGCAAGTGAATGCGCCGGCTGTCGGCGCTGAGCACGCGAAAGCGATAGCTGCCCAGTTCGGTCACTTCGTTGCGCTTGGGTAAATGACCAAAGGAGCTCATCACCAAGCCGCCGATGGTGTCGAACTCGTCGTCCGAGAAGCTGCTGTCGAAGAACTCGTTGAAACGCTCAACCGGGGTCAGGGCCTTGATCAAAAAGTCGCCGCTGGGCAGTGGCTTGATAAAGCTGTCTTCCTCGATGTCGTGCTCGTCTTCGATTTCGCCGACTATCTGCTCCAGCACGTCTTCGATGGTCACCAGGCCGGCCACGCCGCCGTACTCATCGATGACCACGGCCATATGGTTGTGGTTGGCGCGGAACTCGCGCAGCAGCACGTTGAGGCGCTTGGACTCGGGCACGAAGGTGGCCGGGCGCAGCAGGTTTTTGATATCCAGGCCGGCATTCGGGTCTTGCAACACCAGGGGCAACAGGTCTTTGGCTAGCAGGATGCCTATCACGTCATCGAGGTTTTCGCCAATGACTGGGTAGCGCGAGTGGGCTGAGTCGAGAATCGCCGGGAGAAATTCGCGCGGGCTCTGGCAGGCTTTGATGCTGACCATCTGCGAGCGCGGCACCATGATGTCGCGTACTTGCAGGTCGGCGACCTGGATAGCACCTTCAACTATGGCCAGCGCCTCGCTGTCGAGTAACTTGTTTTGATGTGCTTCACGCAGTAGCTGTAGCAGCTCCTGGCGGTTTTTCGGTTCGTGGGTAAAAGCCTGGGTAATTTTGCCCAGCCAGGTCTTTTGCCCACTGCTTGATCGGTCTTCGCTCATGCGTGTGTACTCACGGCTCCTTATTAATGATTAAAAGTGTGCAGGTAACATAAGGCCGACTTATTACTCGTCGCCTGCTGTTTCGGTTTGATAGGGGTCGGGATAGCCTAGTTCGGCCAGCAGCTTACGCTCTAAATCTTCCATTTCTATGGCTTCATCGTCGTCGATATGGTCGTAGCCGAGCAAATGTAGGCAGCCATGGATGACCAGGTGCGCCCAATGCGCGGCCAGCTCCTTGCCTTGCTCGGTGGCTTCACGCTCAACCACCGGCACGCAGATCACCAGATCGCCCAACAATGGAATGTCGAGCAAACCGTCGGGGATATCGGCCGGAAAGGACAATACATTGGTGGCGTAATCCTTGTGCCGCCAAGTGTTGTTCAGCTCACGGGCCTCGGTGTCGTCGACTAAGCGGATGGTCAGCTCGGAGTCGGCGCTGCGCGGGCTGAGGCCCTTGCTGCACCACAGTTGCAATTGCTCAAGGCTGGGCGCTGCGCCCTCACTGGCAATTTGCAGGTCCAGTTCAATCATGTTTGTGACCCTTATTGCCGTGCTGCTGGGGTTGGTCCTGATGGCTCAACTCGTAGCGCTCGTAGGCTTCGACGATGCGTTGCACCAGCGGATGGCGTACCACGTCTTTGGACTGAAAGTGGGTGAAGGCGATGCCGGGGACGCCGTGCAGCACTTCCATCACATGATTCAAACCGGACTTGGTGCCGCGTGGCAGGTCGACCTGGGTAATGTCGCCGGTGATCACTGCGGTGGAGCCAAAACCGATGCGGGTGAGGAACATTTTCATCTGTTCCACCGTGGTGTTCTGGCTCTCGTCGAGAATGATAAAGCTGTTGTTTAGCGTGCGACCGCGCATATAGGCCAGCGGCGCGACTTCGATCACCTGCTTTTCGATCAGCTTGTTGACCTGCTCGAAACCGAGCATTTCATACAGGGCGTCATACAGCGGGCGCAGGTAAGGGTCGATCTTTTGCGCCAGGTCGCCGGGCAGGAAGCCGAGTTTTTCGCCGGCTTCCACCGCTGGGCGCACCAGCAGGATGCGGCGGATCTGCTCGCGCTCCAGGGCGTCCACCGCGCAGGCCACGGCTAAATAGGTTTTGCCGGTGCCGGCCGGGCCGATACCGAAGTTGATGTCATGGTCGAGAATGGCTTTGACGTAGCGCTGCTGATTGACCCCGCGCGGGCGAATCATGCCCTTGCGGGTGCGCAGGGCGATGTTCGATTCGTTATTGCTGCTGCTCGATGGCAGTAGCTCGGCGGCCTGTTCTTGCAGGAACAGATGCACCACGTCCGGTGATAGTTCGTGGGCCACGGTTTCGCGGTACAGACGCAGGATTAGCAGCTCGGCGGCGTGAAGCGTCGGCAAGCTGCCGAGCAGTTCAAATTGGTTGCCTCGGTTGCGGATTTCGATGCCCATGCGCTGCTCGATCAGCCGCAGGTGCTCATCCAGTGCGCCACAGAGGTTGGCAAAACGCTGTTGCTCGAAAGGTTCGAGGGTGAAGTTATGCACTTCAATTGGGGCGTTCAAAATGGCGGTATTCAAGGTCGCGGTGGCCCTTAGTCGCAGTGGTTGTTGGTCTGAGGATAACCCCGAGGCGGCGCCGGTGAAAGCGCGCCGCCGCGCGGAGACTACTCGACCAGGGTGCCGATCAATGAGTTGGGCCGCGCTTCGTCGATGTGCACGTTGACGAACTGGCCAATCAGGCTCGGGTCGTTAGAGCGAAAGTTGACGATGCGATTGGCTTCGCTGCGGCCTTGCAGTTGGCCGGGGTCTTTCTTCGAGTAATCGCGGACCAGAATGCGTTGCACGCTGCCCACCATCCTTCGGCTGTTCTCGAAGCCCTGCTGGCTGAGCTTGTGCTGCAGGCGGGCCAGGCGCTCGCGCTTGGTTTCGGTCGAGGTGGCGTCGGCCAAATCGGCCGCCGGCGTGCCGGGGCGGGCGCTGTAGACGAAGGAGTAGGAAAAGTCAAAGCCGACGTCTTCAACCAGCTGCATGGTCTGCTCGAAGTCTTTGTCGGTCTCGCCGGGGAAGCCGACGATAAAGTCCGAGCTGATGACGATGTCCGGCACGGCGGCGCGTAGCTTGCGAATCCGCGACTTGTAT
The DNA here is from genome assembly GCA_019747155.1 of Pseudomonadaceae bacterium. Lineage (GTDB taxonomy): Bacteria > Pseudomonadota > Gammaproteobacteria > Pseudomonadales > Pseudomonadaceae > Aquipseudomonas. Next base: position 4,978 of record JAIERD010000067.1, on the reverse strand, counting down.
TCCAGTGCGGTGTGGCCGCGCTTCATCGCCGCCAGGATGCGGTCCGAGCCCGATTGCACCGGCAAGTGCAGCTGTTTAACCAGCTCGGGCACCTGGGCATGGGCCTCGATCAACGCGTCGGAGAACTCCAGCGGGTGCGAGGTGGTGTAGCGGATGCGGTCGATGCCATCGATGGCGGCCACGGCCCGAATCAGCTCGGCCAAGTCAGCCATGCGCTCGTCGCCTTCTGGGAGGGCGCCACGGTAGCCGTTGACGTTCTGACCCAATAAGGTGACTTCACGCACGCCGTGCTCGGCCAGGTGCAGCACCTCGGCGAGCACGTCGTTAAACGGCCGGCTGACTTCTTCGCCACGGGTGTAGGGCACCACGCAGAAGGTGCAGTACTTGCTACAGCCTTCCATCACCGACACATAGGCGGCCGGGCCATCGACGCGGGGCTCGGGCAGGCGGTCGAATTTTTCGATTTCCGGGAAGGAAATATCCACCTGAGGAGTGCCAGTGCTGCGCGCGGCGTCGAGCATTTCCGGTAGGCGATGCAGGGTTTGCGGGCCGAACACCACGTCCACATAGGGGGCGCGGTCGAGAATGGCGGCGCCTTCCTGGCTGGCGACGCAGCCACCGACGCCGATCACCAGGTTGGGATTTTCCAGCTTCAGCTCACGCCAGCGGCCCAGCTGCGAGAACACCCGGTCTTGGGCGCGCTCACGAATCGAGCAGGTATTGAGCAGGATCACGTCGGCCTCTTCGGCGCGGTCGGTCAGTTCGATCGGCTGCTGTTCGCCCAGCAGGTCGACCATGCGCGAGCTGTCGTACTCGTTCATCTGGCAACCGTGGGTTTCGATATAAAGCTTCTTGGTCATGCGGGCTCAAAGGCTGGCTTGTACGACCGCGCATTATAGGGGGCGCAGCCGAGTCCTCCTAGCGTTCTGCGTCGGATGCCTGTGCTATGCTTGACGACCCCCGATCTGCTGGCGTTGTTGGCTATCCATGAGCAAGCGTGAACCTATCTACAAGGTGATTTTCCTTAACCAGGGCCAGGTGTACGAAATGTATGCCAAGCAGATCTTTCAAAGCGATCTGTGGGGCTTTCTGGAAGTCGAGGAATTTGTTTTCGGCGAGCGCAGCCAGCTGGTGGTCGATCCGAGCGAAGAGAAACTCAAAGCCCAGTTTGATGGCGTGGTGCGCAGCTTTGTGCCGATGCACTCGATCGTGCGCATCGATGAGGTCGAGCGTTTGGGTACACCGAAAATCAGCGAAGCCCGCAGCATGAGCAATGTCATGCCGTTCCCGATGCCGATGCCGGATAAGTAGGGGTAAGCGGCAAGCTCTAAGCTGCAAGCTAAACGTATCGCTCGACCAAGCGCGGACAAGCTGTTACTTGAAGCTTATGGCTTGCAGCTTGCGACTGCTGCCTCCGGCAGCTACGACAGCTACGGCAGCGGGGCGAACAGCGAGTTGCTGCCCTGCAGTTGCAGCAGGTATTCGCGAAAAATCTGCCCCAGTACCTGAGTGGCTTGTTGCAGCTCCTCGCCGCGCATCTGCGCCGCGACCATATCGGCGCTATCGAGCGCATCTTCGGCGCCATTCACGGCGGCCATCTTCAGCACCACATAAGCCTGCACATTATTAGCGGGCACGCCTTCACCACGGAAAAACATCATGCCCAGGCGCTGCTGTGCTTGGGCATGGCCTTGTAGTGAGGCTTGCTCGAACCATTTCAAGGCGAGCGCCAGGTCGCGTTCGCTTAATTGGCCGTCGTAATAAAAGCTGCCGAGTTCGAACTGGGCTTGCGGGTTGCCGCTGGCGGCTACTTGCTCGCAGGCCGCCAGGGCTTCGGGTAAGTACTCAGGCAGGCTTTGCAGTGAGCAGCGCGCGCTGCTGGAAATAATCAGGGAGTTGCTGTCGGCCACCGCGAGCAGCGGTGTAACCAGCAGCAAGCAGCCAATCAGCAGGCTGCGGCCGGAGCGATTCATGAAAAAATGCGTGCCTCAGGGAGCAAAACAGGCTTTGAACCTGACCGGGATGAATGCCGGTGCGCACATTATGAAATAAGCCGGGCGCTGCTTACAAAGGCTTTACGGGGTTTTCGCTCGACGGTGTGCTGATTGAGCATAAAACTTGCCCAATCAGCACCTATTGCGTCGTGCTCAGTGGTTTTACAGGCGGGCAAAAGCCCGTTCGGCGGCGTCCAGAGTCAGTTGCAGCTCGGTTTCGCCGTGGACGATGGAGGTGAAGCCGGCTTCGAAGGCGCTCGGTGCCAGGTACACACCGCCTTCCAGCATCAGGTGGAAGAAGCGCTTGAAGCGCTCGGCGTCGCTGGTCATTACTTCTTCGAAACTGTTGATGCTCGCGAGTGGGCTGAAATACAAACCAAACATGCCGCCCGCCTGGGTGGTGACGAAGGGGATGCCGGCCGCCTCGGCGCGTTGTTTCAGGCCGGCCAGCAGGCGGCTGGTGTAGTCGGTCAGTTCGGCGTGAAAGCCCGGACGGCTGATCAGTTTGAGCGTGGTCAGGCCGGCGGCCATCGCCAGCGGGTTGCCCGACAGGGTGCCGGCTTGGTAGACCGGGCCGAGCGGGGCGATCTGCTGCATGATCTCGCGCTTGCCGCCGAAGCAGCCGACCGGCATGCCGCCGCCGATGATCTTGCCGAAGGTCGACAGGTCCGGCGTTACGCCATAGAGGGCCTGAGCGCCGCCGAGGGCGACGCGAAAGCCGGTCATCACCTCGTCAAAAATCAGCACTATGCCGTGTAGGTCGCACTGGGCGCGCAGGCCTTGGAGAAAGCCTGGTGCCGGCGGCACGCAGTTCATATTGCCGGCCACCGGCTCGACGATGATGCAGGCCACGGTCGAGCCCACCTCGGCCAGTAAGCGCTCTACGGCATCGAGGTCGTTGAAGGCGCTGGTCAGGGTGTGTTTGGCAAAATCGGCGGGAACCCCGGCGGAGCTAGGTACGCCCTGGGTCAGCAGGCCGGAGCCGGCTTTGACCAGCAGGCTGTCGGAGTGCCCGTGGTAGCAGCCTTCGAATTTCAGAATATTGTCGCGACCGGTAAAGCCACGAGCCAGGCGGATGGCGCTCATGGTGGCTTCGGTGCCGGAGCTGACCATCCGTACCATCTCCATCGACGGCACTAGGGCGCAGACCAGGTCGGCCATTTCGACTTCCAGTGCGGTCGGCGCGCCAAACGACAGGCCGTGTTCGAGTTGCGCGCGCACTGCGCCGAGCACTTCGGGATGGCTGTGACCGAGGATCATCGGGCCCCAAGAGCCGACGTAGTCGACGTAGCGCTTGTCGTCTTCATCGGTGATGTAGGCGCCCAGGGCGCTCTTGATAAACAGTGGTGTGCCGCCGACGCTTTTGAAGGCGCGCACCGGCGAGTTAACGCCGCCGGGGATATGTTGTTGGGCGTTGGCAAACAGGGTTTCGGAGCGGGACATGGGTGGCCTCATCGTCTGGGCAAAGTATTAATTGGTAAACAACTCGCTGAAGGCGCGGGCGCGGCGTTCCACGGCGCTGGCATCTTCGGCGGCAAATAGGTCGTTAATCACGGCGAGCAAGCTGGCGCCGTTGGCTATCAATGCCGGCGCGCTCTGCAGCGTTATGCCGCCAATCGCCGCCAGTGGCAGGGCGAAACGCTCGCGGGCTTGCTCTAGCAGTTCAAGGGTTGCCGTTGGCACGCCGGGCTTGGTCTGCGAGTTAAAAAAGCGGCCGAAGGCCAAGTAGCTGGCGCCATTGACGGCGGCCGCGTCGGCCAGCTCCAGCTGGGCGTGGCAGGTGGCGCCGATAATGGCTTGCGGGCCGAGGCGCTGGCGCGCGACCGCGAGCGAACCGTCGCTTTGCCCCAGGTGCAGGCCAACGCCCAGGCGTGCGGCCAGCTCCAGGTCATCGTTAATAATCAGCGCGGCGCCGTAGCGCTCGCAGAGTTCTTGCAAGGCCTGGGCGTCGTATAGGCGCCGGGCGTCGTCGGTGGATTTGTCGCGGTATTGCAGCAGTTGTGCGCCGCCTTTAAGCGCCGCTTCCACATAGGGCAGCAGTTTGCCGTCGGCCAGTAATTGGCTGTCGGTAATGGCGTAAAGGCCGCGTAACGTACTGTTCATCAAAACAATTCCAGCGGTAAGCGGCGTGGCAGGTATTGGCCGTGGCCGGGCTGTTCGGCGTCGCGCAGGGTGCGCCAGGTGTAATCGAGCGCCGTGCGCACCGCGCTGATCAGCCCTTCGCCTTGTGCTAGGCGGCCGGCCAGGGCGCTGGCCAGGGTGCAGCCGGAGCCGTGATAACTGCCGGGCAGGCGCACGCAGGTGAAGTCGTGCTGGCTGCCATCTTGGCAGTACAGGCGGTTGTGGATGTCGCGCTCATCGCCATGCCCGCCGGTGATCAGTAGATGCTGGCAATAACTGCGCAGCACGGCGGCGCATTGATCCGCGCTGCCGTCCGGCAGGCCGGCCAGGATGCGTGCCTCGGGCAGGTTCGGGGTGGCGATGCTCGCCAGTGGCAGCAGCCGTTCGCGCATGGCGCTGGCCACGTCGTCACCGCCCAAGGTGCCACCACCGCCTGCGCGCAGCACCGGGTCGCAGACCACCGGTAAGTCGGGTTGTTGTTCGCGCAGTTGTTGAATGATTTCTCGGGCGGTTTCGACCATCTCGGTCGAGCCGAGCATGCCCAGTTTTATCGCCGCAATCGGCAAGTCGGCGATTACCGCATGCGCTTGGGCCAGCACCCAGTCGCGGTCGAGCACCCGGAAGGCGCTGACGTTGCGGGTGTCTTGCACCGTTAAGGCGGTGACCGTCGGCGCGGCGTGGCAGCCCTGGGCGAGCAGGGCTTCGATATCGGCTTGCAGGCCGGCGCCGCCGCTGGGGTCGTGGCCGGACAAGCAGAGAACAACTGGGCGTGAGAAGGGCATATTCATGGCGCGCGAGCTTATCACTTAGCGTCTTGGTCGCCTATTGAGAGTCGAGTTGCGAGCCTCGAATCGACCTCAATA
>JAIERD010000036.1 GCA_019747155.1 Pseudomonadaceae bacterium | reverse complement strand
AAAGCGCAAGGCGTCACGCAAATGATCCGGTGCCAAATGTGCATAACGCATAGTCATAGCCAATGACGTATGCCCCAAGATTTTCTGCAGCGTCAAAATATTCCCACCCTTAATAACAAAGTGACTGGCAAACGTGTGCCTAAGCACATGAGTAGCTTGACCAACAGGGAGCTTAATCGAAGTCGAATTAATGACGCGGCTGAAATGGCGCATACAGTGGGTGAATGGCCCGTGCTGCTTAAAATGGCGAATCAGGCTTTGTTCAAATGCAGCATCTATAGGGATTGTTCGCGTTCGGCGTGATTTTGTATTCGCAAAGGTCACCGCACCATTGCGCACGCGATCAGGCGTTAGGGATTGCGCTTCACCCCATCGAGCACCAGTAACAAGACAAATCCTCGCTATCAAGCCAATGTGAACACAAATCGGCCTCAAATCCAGAGCCGTAAGCAGTTCAGCAATCTGTTCGCTGGTCAGAAATGACAATGGCCGCTCCTGAAGGCGGAGAGGGCGCACCTTTATCAGCGGATTAGGAAAATGAATATTGTCTAACCTGATCAGCTCGTTAAAAACTGCTTTGATATAGCCGAGGCGATTATTGAGCGTTTTGCTCTGAGCACCCGCCTCAAGCTGAATACGCCGCATATCGCAGTACTGATCAGCCGTGAAGTTGACCCCAACAGGATCCCCCAAATCAGCAACGATTTTTGCCAATACTCGCTTCAGGCTAGCCGAGTCAGCAAGTGTATGGCCGTGCAAATCATAGTAACGGTCACATAACTCAGAAAGCTTGCGGCGATCTTTAGGCCGCGGTGACCAATCCGGCGTTTTAATGCACTTGATTCGACAAGTGGCCTCAAAGCGTAAGGCTTCAGCCTTAGTTTTGACCGTCTTGCGGTAGCGATTGCCTTTGACGGGTTCAACGTCGACTTTCCAGCGCCCGTCCGGCAGTTGTTCTATAGCCATCAGACAGCAAACCCCCATCTGACAATCCGTTCCTCAAGCCGCTCCTTGATCTGCTTATAAATATCCCTTTCCCCCATATCCCGAGCGGCAAAATGAATCGCCCCGGATTTCCTAGACACTTTCCAAGCTCAATAAATGTCGCTTCTCAAACTCTACCGGGGATAGCTGGTTGTTGAAACCGTGCCGTCGTTTTGGGTTGTAAAACATCTCGATGTAATCGAACACATCGGCCCGGGCATCCTGCCGTGTGCCGTAGATCTTCCGCTTGATTCGCTCCCGCTTTAGCAGTTGAAAGAAGCTCTCAGCCACAGCATTGTCGTGGCAGTTACCCCGCCGACTCATGCTGGCAATCAAGTTGTTAGCTTTCAGAAAGCTACGCCAATCGGTGCTGCTGTACTGACTGCCTTGATCGGAATGAATCATCACTTCTTGCTTGGGCTTGCGCCGCCATACCGCCATCAGCAATGCATCAATGGCCAAGTCGCTGGTCATATGCGGCTTCATTGACCAACCGATCACCTGTCGCGAAAACAGGTCGAGCACCACCGCCAAATGCAGCCAACCTTCATAGGTGCGGATGTAGGTGATATCGGTTACCCAGACTTTGTTTGGCTCGGTCACGTTAAAGCGCCGCTCTAGAAGGTTGGGTGCCGCAACCGGCGGTTTGCCGCCATATTTACCTGGGCGACGCCGATAACCCGTCTGCGAGCGCAATCCTTCTCGGCGCATCAATCGCGCAACGCGATGTCGCCCGCAAGGCTCGCCGAGCTCTCGCAAATCATCATGGACCTTGCGGTAGCCATAGACGCCGCAACTCTCCAGCCAGGAATGCTTAATCAGTCCGAGGAGCCGAAGATCATCTTTGGCGCGTGCTGACTTAGGTTCTGCGAGCCAGGCGTAGTAACCACTTGGATGCAGTCTGAGCGTCTGGCACAGGCGACGCACCGAATAGTCCACTTTCAGTTGATTGATGAAGGCGTACTTCAGCCGCACTCCTTGGCAAAGTACGCGGCGGCCTTTTTTAGGATGTCGCGCTCCTCGGTCACACGCTTGAGCTCGGCGCGCAAACGGCGAAGCTCGACTTGCTGATCGTCTTCTTGCAGGCGTTGCTCGGTGGGCTTGCTGTAGCGCTTTACCCAGGCATAAAGGCTATGCACGGACATGCCCAATCGCACAGCAACCTCGGCAACGGGCAGGCCGCGATCAGTCACTTGCTTGGCAGCTTCAATTTTGAATTCTTCGGGATAACGCTGGTTGCTCATAGCACCTCCTAGGGGCCTTAGTTTAAGGCTTGAAGGTGTCTACGAAACTAGGGGCGATTCAGTGCCGCGTGGCTCGGTTGCATGGAGCAGGCAATAGCTCGGCAGCACTACTCGCAGGCCTTTGCTGAGTACTTGCTGGCTCAGCTACGAGTTCCAGCACATCGCATCGTTCAGGCTAGCCATATCTATGCGGCCACCGCGTGTGAAAAGCTGCGCAAGCAAGGCTCGTTATGCAAGCAGGTGAGGGTGAGTATCCGTAAGGCAGTTGAATCCTATCCACTCGACCTAGACGGCTATTTAGGATTTTTGAGGCGGACTTTTTCTGCAGATATTCGGCCCCTCCAGCGTGGCACGGCCTCTAATTGATCCAGTGTCAATTAAAGGTGATAGTGCGCATATAGAACTCAGTTGCGGACCTTGAGACGGATCTATGCCGAATACCACGATGTTCAACAGGCCAGCCCTGCGTGGCGATTTACTGCTGGTTACTGCAGTGATCCATGTCCTAGCTCTGGCCTTGCCCCTGGCGCTGCTGCAAATTTACGACCGAATTCTCCCCAGTCAGTCCTATGGCACTGCATTGGTGCTGGTGCTGGGGGTTGGGCTGGCAATTATCCTTGAAGCGTTGTTGCGCTACGGTCGCATGGCTCTTTTTGCCCGCTTTGCAGCACGCTATGAAGTACAGACTTACCTCGGTGCCCTAGAGGGATTGCTGCATGCCGATGTCAATGCTGTCGAGCGGCGCGGCGCGCCTGCGATCACTGATGCGCTGCGCTCGATTGGCCAGGTTCGTGATTTCTGGTCAGGGCAGGCCGGTGCCTCTCTTTATGAGACACCTTTTGCACTGCTCTATCTGGCACTGATTGGTTATATCGGTGGCTGGCTTGTGGTGGTGCCACTGGCATTATTTCTGTTCAGCGTACTGCTGGTGTTGCGCTGGACGCGCACCATCGCCCGTCTAGCAGAACAGGTTGAAGACAGTGACTGGCAGCGTCGAGCTTTGTCGTGGAGTAGTTTGGCGGGGCTGAGCGATATCAAATCAGCAGGTGCTGAAGGGCGTGTTGCCGCGATCTACCGGCGCCTCAACGCTGTGTACATGCAGCGCAGTGCAAGGTTGGAAACCCTGCAGGGCTGGGTGCGTGAGAATGCCCAGGCGATCAGTCAACTGGCCACCGTGCTGGTGGTCGCTTGGGGGGCGGTCGAAGTGGTGCAGGGGCAGTTGACTACTGGCGCCTTAGCGGCCTGCACTATGCTGGTCGGCCGCTCCATTGGGCCTGTGATGGCCAGTCTTGGTTATTGGGCACAGCTGGCACGTACCGGTTCGGCGCAGGCCAAGGTTGATGATTTGTTGGCGCTTAACGCTGATGGTCGATTTGCCAGCCCCGATCAAGCTAACAGCGCGCAGGTTCGGCAGGGCAAGTTGACCTTGTTGGCCCCTGACTGGTTTACCGAGCCGGTGACTATTGCCGCAGGCGAAGTGGTGCACATCTGCTCAGAACGTGCCACCGATGCCTCCCATCTACTCTCGCTGATTGCCGGGCTGACGGTTGATGAGCGCGTGCATGTGAAGCTCGATGGCCAGTCGCTGAAGAAATTCAAGCGTGCGGATGTGGGCCAGGTGATTACTTTGGTCACCCGTCATCCGGCGTTGTTGCCGGGCTCTATCCTCAACAACCTCACGTTGTTTGATCCGCGCAATAATAGTGAAGTGCAGCACTATTGTGAGCTACTCGGCCTGCAACCTTATTTGGATAAGTTGCGTCATGGCGTATTGACCGAGGTGGGCGGCAGTGCGGCAGAGCATTTGGATGAAGGTATTTACCAGCGTATTGCGATCATTCGCGGTCTGTTACGCAAACCACGCATTCTGCTGCTTGATCACGCGGCTAGCGGCCTGGATCTGGATGGCATCAAGCGCTTGGCGGAAGTACTTAAGTCGCTGCAAGGGCAGACGACCGTGTTGCTCGTATCGCACAAGGAGCAACTGATCGAGTCTTGCACGCGAGAACTGGCGATTGGTAACAGAGGGTTGGGCGCATGAGCCGTTTCTCTAACGCGACTGAGCCGCTCAACTATGCCAGTGAGGCGGCCCGCTTGGCAGGTTTGCGTGGGGTATTGGGTAAACAACGTCTGGCCCATCCACTTGCTCGCTGTATCTCGCCTTTGCTGGTTGCACTGGATTGGTTTGGTGCACCGCAGAGCATTCTGCAAAGTTTGCCGGCTGACGGACAGCCGCTCACCGTTCCTGATTTGCAAGAGCTGCTGCGTGAGTTGGGTTATCAAACCCGGCTAAGTCACTGTCAGCCAGGGCAGAGACCACGGCAGGCCAGTGTATTGCTGCGCCCCGGTGCAGCGTTTGTCTATCTCGGCTGTTACGAGGGCAAGGACTGTTGGCATGACGGTGAACAGGTAACGTTCGCTGTGCAACTGCAAGCAGGCGACATGTTGTTGTCGGTGCGCAAGGCTGTCGAGTACAAACCCACTGACGTGGCGCATCCTGGTTGGCTGAGTAAGTTGGTCGTTACGGCGCGACGGGAGATCTCAGGCGTATTGCTGATCAGTTTGGTGGCCAACCTGCTGACTCTGGCGGTGTCGCTGTTCACCATGTTTGTTTACAACACCATCATCCCCAGCGGGGCAATGTTGACTCTACTGGCGGTAACTCTAGGTGCGCTGATTGCCGTGCTAGGGGGCTGGGGGTTACGTATGGCTCGCGCACGAATTTTGGCGCGAATGACGGCCTGGGCCGGGGCCAAGATCGGAAATCTTGCTTATCGCAAGACCTTGGGGTTGCCGCTGGAGCTTTCCAGCCGGGTTGGTGTCGACAGCAACATGTCGCGCCTACGTTCGATCGAGAGCGTACGACAGTGGTTCGGCGGTGCGGGTGGTGCGGTGAGTGCGGACTATCCCTTCGCCTTCATCTTTCTGTTGGTGATTGCTTTGCTCGGTGGCTGGATCGTTCTGGTGCCGCTGAGCAGTTTGCTGCTGTTTGCCTTACTCGCCAAACCGATGGCGCTGTATGTAGAGGGGCGAGCCAACAGGGTGGGGGTTGTCTCCCGTCAGTTGAATGACATCAGTCTGACCCTGACCTTGCACCTGCGCAGCCTCAATGGCGTGGCAGGCTCGGTGCTTTGGTATCGGCGTATTGCCGAGATGGTGGCCGATGGTGCCGAAGCCAACCGTGACTACGCCATGGCCACCGGCTTGGCACAAACCTTGGCGCAGGCGCTCTCGTCGCTGACCGTGCTGGCCACTATGGGGGTTGGTGTCAGTTTGGTGCTTCAGCAAAGCATGAGCACCGGCGGGCTGATTGCCAGCATGATGCTCATCTGGCGGATCACCACGCCGGCCCAGCAGATGTTTTCTAATCAAGTGCGTCTGCGACAGTTGACGGACGCAACGCGTCAGCTGGATCGCCTGCTGCAAACAGTGGGGGAGATGGCTAATCCGCAGAGTGTTGCGCCGATCAGCGATCTGCAACATGACATCGTTATTGATCGCTTGTACTACCGCTATAACGCTGAGCGCGAGGCGGCGTTGAATGGCGTTAACTTCGCCATTCCGGTTGGGCAGATCGTTGCGGTTGTCGGTCCTAATGGTGCTGGTAAGAGCACGTTGTTGGAAATTATCGCGGGCATTCGCCTGCCACATAGCGGGCGCGTGCTGGTTGGCGGGCGTGATATTCGCCAGTTTGACTTGGGTGATTATCGGGCCTGGACGGGTTATGTGCCGCAACAGGTGCACGGTCTCCCTATTACTGTCCGTGAGGCGTTGACCTTGCGCTTTCCGGTGGCCACTGACGCCATGCTCTATCAGGCACTGAGTCGGGTTGCTGGCCCTGATTGGTGGCGCCTGCTGGGCGGTGAGTCCGCCCAGCAGGCGTTGAGTCTGGTTATCGATGCGTGGGGTGAAAACCCCGACGATGTGCGCAATCGTATGATCGTGCGTCTTGCCTCGGCCACCTTGGAAGTCCCAGCGATCATCGTGCTGGATGACCCAATCGGTGATCGCGACCCGCAGCTCGATGGTTACCTGCGCAGCATGCTCGAGTCGCTGCGCGGCCGCAGCACCATCATCATGGCAACCCATCGTCCCGATTTGATACGCCTAGCCGATCAGGTCGCGATATTGAATGAAGGTGCTTTGCTGCACTTCGGTCCGGTTGCTCCGGACGAGCAGGATGCACAAACCGCCCCCGCCACCTTGATCAGCGAATGACACCTATGACCAATAACGAAACTCCAGAAATTATTACGGTTATTGCGGCTGATCAGAGCTTCAGTGCGCGCATCGACAATCTGCTAGATGACTCGCGGCAGACCCGTTTGTTGCGTCGCACGCTGTTGGCTGTGGTCGTGCTGGTTGTGGTGTTTGTCGTTTGGGCGGTGTTCGCTCAGGTCGACGAATTGGCGCGGGCTCGGGGTGATATCCAACCGGGTGAGGGGGTGCAAACCTTACAGATTGAGGAGGGTGGCAGCATCGTCAAATTGTTGGTGCGTGAGGGCGAGACGGTCAGTCAGGGCCAGCCGCTGGTTGAGTTCGCCGCCACCAATTTGAACAAAGAGAAAGATCAGAATCAGATTAAATTGACGTCATCCCTTATCGATCGGGAGCGTTTGGGCGCGTTGCTGGAAAACCGCCAGCCAGTCTTTACGTCCTATATGAAGTATCCCCATCTGGTGCAGCAGGCTCGCACCTCCTACGAAATACAGGATGCCCAGCGCAAATCTTTGGCTGAAGCCAAGCGCAGTGCCATTACTCAGCAGCAGCGTCTAATTTCTGGGATGCAGCGAGACAAAGGACTGCTCGCCAGCGAACTGAGTGAGGCGCGCAGCCGACTCGCTCGGTTGACCGAGGGCGCACAGAGGGGCTTGGTCAGTAAGTTGATGCTCAGCGATGCCCGCCAGCAAGTTACGGCTGTCGAGGAGCGTCAATCCGAGTTGGCTTCGCGCAGTGCTTCGGCAGAAGACCAGATCGCCACGTTGCAAGCTGAAATGGCCAGCGTGGACGCAGAGTTCACTCAGAACATCAGCATCGAACTGGGCAAAACAACTGAGCTTTGGCGCGAGCTGCAGGCCGAGGAGCGTGCGCTGGCGCAGCGCAGCGCACGTTTCGAGATAAAGGCTCCTGTGGCAGGCGTGGTGATGAATCTGCCGCTAACCAAGGAAAATGCGGTCATTGCGCCCGGAGGCGTGGTGGCGGATATCGTGCCGGCCAATCAAGCCGTCGTCATGGAAGTCATGGTGACACCGCGCGATATCGGCTTTATCCAGGTCGGGCAGAAGGCCGTGGTCAAGGTCGATGCTTTCGACTACAGCCGCTTTGGGTCAGTAGCCGGCAAGGTCAAACGCGTGTCGCCTACCTCGATCAAGCTCAAGGAAAACGGCGCGACCTTCTACAAGGTGCAAGTCAGTTTGGATAACCCGTACATCGGTTCTAGCGAGCGGCTAATCACCGCCGGTATGACTGGCGAAGCAGATATCGTTACTGGCCGTAAGTCGGTGATTCAATACTTGCTCAAACCTATTTTTCTGACGGCAGACACCGCGTTCCATGAACGCTAAATGTGTGTTGTAGCATTGCTCAGCGTCTAGTTTTTGATTTGCCTGGAGGCCACCCATGGTCAAGCGTAGCGACCACTCAACATCTTCTACTGACAAGGAGGTTGTGGCCGATCAGGCAGCAAAACTAAAAGCCAAAGATGCGCCTCTTGGGCAGCTTCAGGATGTCCTCCCCGGCACCGAAATCGGTTGGGTTGCGACTGAGATTGAGATTGAGGGCGCCCAGTTGCCCGATGTGGGTATGCAACCGGCGGCTGATACACCTCAAGCTAATGCAGCGGTTGACTCTGACTTGTCTGTGGCCACGGACGCAGAAGCCAATCAAGCTCACGTAGAGCAATTAGAAGATCCCGTTACTGAAGCTGCTGCACTGAGTCCTTCCGCCAGTTCGTCAGGTATTGAACAGGTTGCGGGTGCTTCGGCTTGGCTGGGCTATGGTGGCGATGAGGTCGGTGAGCAGGCACGTGAAGGCGTCGCTCAGCCGAGCCCCGTTGGGAACAATTTTGCCGTCACCCCCTTGCCATCGGCAGGCAGCACTCCAGCGGTCAATGTTCACGTCGGGGTTGATGGGGGAACGCCTCTAGGTCCTCAAACACTGTCGATGCTGACTGCCAGTGGCGATACCACGGGGCAGTTGCGCGAAGACGGCCAACAAATCGCCAGCGGCCAATTGAGCACCGCGGGTGCCAGTGGTGCGGTGTCTTGGCAGGTTGATCACAGCGCGGGCCTCTATGGCCAGTTGCAACTGAGCGGTGATGGTCACTGGCGCTACACCTTGGACAATGCCTCCAGCAGGGTTCAGGGGCTGTGTGCTGGCGAGCAGGTCAGTGAACACTTTATTGCGGCAGTTACCGATTCGGCGGGGCGTACACAGTTTATACCGCTGAGTATTGCCATCGACGGGAGTGCCGATCGCGCCATTATCAGTGGCACTGACGTGGGCCAGGCTAACGAAGACAAGTTGCTACTGGTCAGCGGTATGTTGACGGTGCAAGACGCGGATGCCGGTCAGGCTCAGTTCAAACCTGCCGTACTTACGGGCAGCTTTGGTCTTCTGACCCTGGATACGGTCGGGCATTGGGTCTATGAACTGGATAACTCTAACCCGGCAGTTCAGGCGCTTGGCGCGGGTAAAGCTGCAACTGATGTACTGACTGTTACCAGCGTCGATGGTACGACCCACCAAGTCACAATTACCGTACATGGCAGCAACGATCAGGCTCTGATCGTTGGGACGCACAGCGGGGCGGTCAGTGAGGACAGCTTGCTGAGCGTGCAAGGCCGCTTAAGCGTGACGGATATTGACCAGGGAGAAGCCAGTTTTGTACCGCAGATATTGGCCGGCACTTTTGGTCAGTTACAGCTCGATACGGCCGGGCACTGGACTTACCTGCTGGATAATACCAACCCAGCGGTACAGGCCTTGGGTGCCGGTGCAGCGGCTACCGATACTCTTACGGTTACCACGCTGGACGGTACGCCCCAGCAGATCACGATCACGATCAAAGGCAGCAATGATGCGGCGCAGATCGCAGGCACTCTTACGGGGGCAGTGACTGAAGAGTCCACACTGATTGCCAAGGGCACGCTGACCGTCACGGACGTTGATCAGGGGCAGGCTCGTTTCAATCCCGAAGTGTTCAATGGTCAATACGGAAGCTTCAGCCTGGATGCCAATGGCCATTGGCTGTATGTGCTGGATAACAGCAATGCGGCAGTGCAACGCTTGGCGGCTGGCGAGCAGGTCCGAGATGTAATGACGGTGACCAGCGTTGACGGCACATCTTGCCAGCTCCTGGTGTCTGTCAATGGCAGCAATGATGCTCCTGTGCTGACAGCCCAAAGCCAGACTGTCACTGAAGACGGTGCGCGGCTGAGCGGTGGCATGGTCGCCACCGATGTTGATACGGGCGACACCCACGTCTTCAGTACGGGCACGACGGTCGCCGGCTTCATGCTGAATGCCGACGGCAGCTACAGTTTCAATCCCTCGAATGCTGCCTACCAACACCTTGCGGCGGGCCAGACGCAAGATGTCGTCATCCCCGTCATCGTCACAGACAGCGCCGGCGCCACCAGCACCCAGAATCTAACCATCACGGTTACCGGCACCAACGACGCTGCCGTTGTCGGCGGTCGGCTCACTAACACCCTCACTGAGGACTCCGTGGTCTCCACGGCCGGTATGCTCAGGGCCGGTGGCCAGCTCACGGTGGTGGACCCGGATGCCGGCGAAGCCGTCTTCGTGGTGGAAGCCGGCGTGACCGGTGCTGGCCACTACGGCAGCTTTAGCATCGATGCGAGCGGTCATTACAGCTACATCGCCGACAACACCCAGGCTGCCATCCAGCAACTCAAGGCCGGCGAGACGCTGACTGATCGCTTTACCGTTGCGACCGCAGACGGCACGCAGCAAGTGGTTACTATCACCATCAACGGTGCCGAAGACAGGCCCGTGCTACATGCGCAGACCTACGCCGTCAGTGAAGACGGCGCACGGCTCACCGGCCAGATGCTTGCGACCGACGTCGATGCCGGCGACACACAGCGTTTCTCGATCGCTCAACAAGTCGCCGGCTTCACCATGAATGCCGATGGCAGTTTCAATTTCGATCCGGCGAATGCGGCCTATCAGCATCTGGCCGCGGGCCAGACGCAAGACGTGGTGATCGCCGTCACCGTCACCGACAGCGCCGGAGCCACCAGCACGCAGAACCTCACCATCACCGTCACCGGCGTCAACGATGCGGCCGTTATCAGCGGCGTCAGCAATGGCACAATCACCGAGGATCAAGGTGTTAACGCTACCCACTCTCTGAGCTGCGGTGGAAAGCTGGTTGTCGCCGATATCGACACCGGGGAAGCGACGTTTGCCGTCCAGCACGGCACCGGGGCGAACGGCTATGGCAGTTTCGTGCTCGGCCCATCGGGCACCTGGACCTATAGTGCGGACAACACACAAACCGCAATCCAGCAACTGAAGGCCGGCGACACACTGACTGACACCTTCACCGTCAGCAGCACAGACGGTACGACGCATACCGTGACCGTCACGATCCAGGGCAGCAACGATGCCCCGGTGCTTACGGCGCAAACGCAGGCTGTCACTGAAGACGGCGCCCTATTGCAAGGCCGCATGTTGGCCACCGATGTGGATGCCGGCGACACGCAAGCGTTCAGCACAGCCCAGGCGGTCGATGGCTTCACGCTAAATGCCGACGGCAGCTACAGCTTTGATCCCAGCCATGCGAGCTACCAGTATCTGGCCTCGGGCCAGACGCAAGATATCGTCATCCCCGTCACGGTGACCGACAGCACTGGCCTAAGCAGCACGCAGAACCTGACGATCACCGTGACAGGGACCAACGACGTCGCTGTGATTACCTCCGTGGACGCCGGCTTCGTAATCGAGGACCGCGCGGTGCAAGGCGGCCATATAAAAGCCTTCGGCAAGCTCGGCGTGACTGACGCCGATGCAGGTCAGGACCATTTTGTAGCGCAAACGGACACA
>JAIERD010000504.1 GCA_019747155.1 Pseudomonadaceae bacterium | reverse complement strand
GGAAAGCGGCGAGATTGTGATTGCCCGCGCCCGCGACAAGGTGCGTTTCCCGGCGCGCTTCCAACTGGTAGCGGCGATGAACCCTTGCCCGTGCGGCTATCTCGGCGACCCCAGTGGCCGTTGCCGCTGCTCAAGCGAGCAGATTCAGCGTTATCGCAGCAAACTCTCCGGGCCGTTGCTCGATCGCATCGACCTGCACCTGCACGTCGCCCGCGAAGCCACGGCCCTCAATGCACCGCCCAGCAGTGACACCAGTGCCCAAGCCGCTGGCCAGGTAGCGGCGGCGCGACAACTGCAGAACGACCGGCAAGGTTGCGCCAACGCCTTTCTCGACCTCAAGCAATTACGCCAGCACTGCGTCCTTGAGCGCCATGATCAAGACTGGTTGGAAACCGCCTGCGAACGCCTCGGCCTGTCGCTGCGTGCCGCCCACCGGGTGCTAAAAGTGGCGCGTACCCTGGCCGATCTGGAAGCCCTGCCCCACATCAGCCGTGCGCAACTGGCCGAGGCGCTGCAATACCGGCCGGGCAGCGCGAGCTAATCACTAAGACTTGGGTTTTATCCGGGACTTTTTCGGCTTGGCCAGCGGTGCGTCGCTTCTGGGCATATGCAGATACGACATCACGCTTTCAGTGAGTTCCGCCGCCAATTTGACCGCCTCTTTGTTGCGCGTCATGACTCCGGCCACCAGTGCCTCGATCAGTGCCAGCACGGCCATGTTAGAGCTAATCAATACCGGGTGATCAGCCGGCGCAAACAAGCAGTGCGCAGCGATGCTGCTGAGTGGCGCGGCGGGTGAGTCGGTAATCGCCAAGACTGTGGCGCCGCGTTCACGGGCAAAGCGCGCCAGCTGCAAGGTATCCAACGAGTAACGGGGCAGCGAGATGGCCAGCAGCACATCATGCTCAGTGATTGAGGCCAGCCGGTAGGCGGCGTTTTCATTGCCGCCTTCCATACTGATGGCCGTCGCATCGGCGCAATAAGGCACCAAGTTAGCCGCCGCAAATCCCGCCATGTACGCGCTGTTGCCAAAGCCAAGGATATAAATTTTGCGCGCCGCCATCAGGCTATGCACAAAGGCCTCAAAAGTGCTCGTCGGATTATTCGCACTAGCGCTACTGAGGTTGCTGCTGGCAATTTGCATTTGCTCAGCCAAGCCAAAGGCGCCGTCGGGGTGCAGCTCAAGCTCAGTGCGCAATTTGTCGACAGGAGAAACCATGTCTTGCAACGTCGCCAGCAACTCGGCTTTAAGCGCGATGTAACCGCCCAAATCCATGGCCTTGGCCAACCGATTAACCGCCGCTGGCGAAGTGGCGGTTTCGCGCGCCAGCTCTTCAATGGTTAAGGTCGCAGCTTTCAGAGGATGGCGCAAAATATACTCAGCAACCTTGCGCAACGAAGGCTGCAGGTCATGAATAATGAGCGCCAGCTTGCGCATTACCGGTGTGGCATACACAACATTTTTCGCTGCAATTGGCATGTCGGCTTTAGCACGCTTTGAGTAGATAACGGGCCCTATCGCAGATGTGTCAGCACCTCGGGCTAAGGTCAGGAAGTGTATCGTAAGCTGCGGATGAGCGGCAGCATGCCGGCTGCCACCCGCCAAGCAGCCCTTACTTCAAACTGCCGGCCAGAAACTGCTGTAAGCGGGGCGACTGCGGATTGGCCAACACATCACGCGGACAACCCGCTTCTTCAACCACGCCCTGATGCAGAAACAACAGTTTATTCGACACCTCACGGGCAAACCCCATTTCATGGGTCACCACCAACATGGTCCGTCCCTCTTGCGCCAGATCTTGCATGACCTTGAGCACCTCACCCACCAGCTCCGGGTCGAGCGCCGAAGTTGGCTCATCAAACAACATCACTTCTGGCTCCATCGCCAAGGCTCGTGCGATGGCCACGCGCTGCTGCTCGCCACCGCTCATGTGCGCGGGGTAAGCCTCTTTGCGATGCGCCACACCGACCTTAGCCAAATAGTATTCGGCTTTTTCGCGCGCCTCTTGTTTGCTCAAACCCAACACATGCATCGGCGCTTCCATCACGTTGTGCAGGGCACTCATGTGCGACCACAAGTTGAAATGCTGGAACACCATCGATAACCGTGAGCGCATGCGTTGCAGCTGTTTCGGGTCTGCCGCGTGCAGCCCGCCTTTGCGGCTAGCGACCAGTTTTAGTTCTTCGCCATTGAGGCGGATGGTGCCGCTGTGCGGTTGCTCCAGCAGATTAATGCAGCGCAAAAAGGTGCTTTTACCCGAGCCACTGGAGCCAATGATGCTGATCACATCGCCGGCTTTTGCCGCTAAATCAACACCTTTGAGCACTTCATGGGTGCCATAGCGTTTGTGCAGGTTGTCGATCTCTAGCTTGAACATAACTGCGCTCTCAAAAATTAGTCGCTCAGCAGGCGACCCTGGCGAATAGGGGTACTGCCGGCGACCTTGGCCAGCCACAAACCGGGCCTAGCAAAGCGCAGGCGCTCGCGGGCATAGAGGACGCCGCGAGTGGTGGCGCAAACGATGCTGTGACGATCCGTGAGTGGCTCGTGCACTTCAAACAACGGCTCGCCAACCTCGACCAGCGCCCCCAACGGGCGTAAATAGCTGACCACCCCCGCGTGTGGCGCATAGGCATATTGCGCCCCGGCAAAGGGTGTGGCCGCGCAACACGTCGCAGGCACTGGCGGCCACTCACCGTCGATAAAACCAAGGTCAGCCAGAAACGCCAAAATGGCCTGAGCGCTGGCGAGCGCCGGCTCACCCTCGGTGTCCGCCATACCGCGCAGCTCAATGGTTGAAGCCAGGCACGCCAGCGGAATATTGGCCTGCGGCAGGGCGTTGGCCAGTTGTAGCCACGGCGCCGCGCAGGACTCGTCAAAAGCCTGACCACCCGACTCTTCGGCCAGCAATACCGCGCTGGCGTGCAAACGCGCCGCCAGTGGCTGCAAACGCTGCCAGTGTTGCGGCAGGGCATACAGCAATAACACCGACTCAAAGTCGCAATGCAGGTCGAGCACCACGTCGGCGTCGCAGGCATGTTGCAACAGCAAGCGCCGCAACCCTTCCAGCTCAGACGCAGGCGCCGGCCAGGCGTTAATGAGCTCGTGCATGGTGCGGCGAATCAAGCTGATATTGGCCTGCGCATCATCGCCCAAGCGCCCGGCCAGCCGTGCCAACAGCTCAGGACCGAGCTGGGCGAAATGACGATTAAAATTTTCCCCGCTGGCAAAGTCAAAACGCCCTTGCGGTGCGGACTGGAGCATTTGCGCCAGCCCAATCGGATTAGCCACCGGGACCAACTCAATCACCCCGGTTAAACGCCCCTGCGCCTGTAACTCCAGCAAGCAGCGCTTGAGTTCCACCGCCACCCGCATGCCCGGTAACTCATCGGCATGCAGCGCGGCCTGGATGTAGGCCTTGCGCGGGCCACTGCCAAAACGAAACACCGATAAATGCCGCTGAGTGCCTGGGCAGCCCCAAGGCAAAACATGTTCAATGTGTTCCATCACCAACTCCTCAGACCTTGCGTGGCGCGAGGTAAGCCAACCAACGCCCCTCAGACATTTTGAATAGACGAACCAGCAGCAGGGTCAGCCCTAAGTAAAACAACCCAGCGGTAATAAACGCCTCGAACGGCAAGTAATACTGCGAACTAATCGTGCGCGCGGCACCTGTGATGTCGACCATGGTGACGATCGATGCGAGGCTGGTGGTGTGCAGCATCATGATCACTTCATTGCTGTATTGCGGTAGCGCCCGGCGTAATGCCGACGGCAGCAAGATGCGCTGATACAGCGTAAAGCGTGACATCCCGATGGCCTTGGCCGCCTCGATTTCACCGGCTGGAATAGTGCGTAAACTGCCGGCCAAAATCTCTGCACTGTAAGCACTGGTATTGATCGCAAACGCCAAGCACGCGCAGAAACTGGCACTGGATAAATACGGCCACAACAGGCTGTCGCGCACCACGGCAAACTGCGCCAAACCGTAATAGATCAAAAATAACTGCACCAGCATCGGCGTGCCGCGAATCACATAGGTGTACAGCCACGCCGGCGCATTAATCAGCCGCTGCTTGGAGACGCGCATCAGGCCCAGCGGTATTGCCAACAGCAGGCCCAACGCCAGAGAAATCAGCAACAGTTTGAGGGTCAGCCAAACACCGCCGAGAAACAGCGGCATGTTGCTCCATATCGGTGAAAAATCGAAAATCATTGCGTCACTCCGAGGCTCATAAAGTCACCGTCTTAATGCCCACTGAATAACGCTGGGCGAGTGCCCGCAAAGCCACTAGCGAAACACTGGTGAGCAATAAATACAGCCCCGCCACCGTCAGAAAAAACGTAAAGGGTTGATGGGTCGCATCGGCCGCACTCTTGGCGCGAAACATCATGTCCTGCAGCCCGACTACCGAGATCAGCGCTGTCGCTTTAGTCAGTACCAGCCAGTTATTGGTGAAGCCTGGAATGGCCAAGCGGATCATCTGCGGCACCAAGATGCGCACAAACACCTGCACACCACTCATGCCATAGGCCGCGCCAGCCTCGCCCTGCCCCTGAGGAATGGCGATAAATGCGCCGCGAAAGGTTTCCGACAAATAGGCACCGAAGATAAAGCCAAGGGTGCCAATACCCGCCAGCAACGGGTTTATGTCGATGTAGTGCTGATAACCGAGCAGCTCCGCGCAGCGATTGACTAAATCCTGACCGCCGTAAAAAACCAACAAAATCAAGACTAAATCCGGGATACCGCGCACCACGGTGGCATACCCCTCAGCCAGTAACGCCAGCCAGCGCAGCGGCGAAAGACGAAAAGCGGCGCCCAACAAACCTAAGACAATCGCCAACGCCATCG
This sequence comes from Pseudomonadaceae bacterium, assembly GCA_019747155.1. Lineage (GTDB taxonomy): Bacteria > Pseudomonadota > Gammaproteobacteria > Pseudomonadales > Pseudomonadaceae > Aquipseudomonas. Next base: position 6,362 of record JAIERD010000504.1, on the reverse strand, counting down.
ACGTTACCGCCAGCAGTAAAGTCAGCCAGGCACCTTCGAGAATGGACGCGCCATAACCGTTGAACATAGTTGCACTCCACACGCGTTACGCCGACGCGCACGCGACCACGAAAATATGGCGTCACCCGCATTAAAGAGGGTGACGCCACTGTTACAGACAGTGCCTTACTGGCCGTAAACATCGAAGGTGAAGTACTTGTCTTGCACTTGCTGGTACTTGCCGTTGGCACGGATCGCGGCGATCGCCAGGTTAAATTTCTCAGCCAAGGCTTTATTACCCTTGAGCAAAGCAATACCAGCCCCATTACCAAAGTACTTCGGATTACTAAAGTCCGGGCCAACCAGGGCAAACCCCTTGCCGGCGTCAGTTTTAATAAAGCCGTCATTATTGTTAATGATGTCAGCCAAGCTGGCGTCTAGGCGACCGGCAGCCAGGTCCAGAAACACCTCATTTTGCGAACCGTAACGCACCACTTCCACGCCGGCGGGTGCCAGTTCTGCCGAGGCATAGCGGTCATAGGTAGTGGCCCGCTGTACGCCGACTTTTTTGCCCTTTAGGTCCAGTACCGGGTCATTGATCACAGTCCCGGCCTTCATCGCCAGCTTACCGGGGGTGTGATAGTACTTATTGCTGAAATCGACCGACTTTAAACGGTCTTCAGTGATCGACATGGAGGACAGCGCCGCATCGATTTTGCGCACTTTCAATGAGGGAATCAGCCCGTCGAACTCCTGCTCAACCCAGACACACTTGACCTGCATCTCGGCGCACAGCGCGTTACCAATATCGTAATCAAAACCAACTAACTGACCGTCTGGGGTTTTGAAGCCAAAGGGTGGGTAAGCGGCATCCATACCGATGCGCAAAGGTTTGGCTTCCTCAGCCCCTGCCAAGGGGGCCAATAAGATCAGTGTAAGTGCGCCGAGAAGTGCGATTTTGTTCATTTTGTGACTCCTTGCTTGTTTCGCTGGTGAGTAGGATTTGCTTGCCTGACCATCTGCTTTATGGGCACCGGCCAGGGCTTTGCGTGGGTTGAAACCCGACATAAACGGCGAAGCCAGGCACCCGGCACCTTATGAATACCGGTCCGCTGCTGCGACTGACGAATGCTCAGCCGCCGCGCAATAACACACCAACCAGTGACGCGTTATTTTTCACTAAGCTACTTTGGTGAATTATTTATGTCAAACGCAGAATTCCTGATTCTTAGCACAACGGCTCTAGCACGGTCGCTAGCAGGCTTTATTCAGTTTCTGCCCTGCGCAGCCTCTCACCCGAACGGTAAACAGCGCTTGATCGGGGCCAACAAGTGATATATAAAATTTCACACAATCGCAGAATGAAAATTAATATTCACAGCTTGCAAGCGCATTCCTAGCGATTTGCGCAGGGTCTAAAAGCACAACAGACCTGCCGACTCAGGGACTCGAGTCATTTACCACGGCGTCACTGGCGGGCCATAGCAAATCGGCAAGCGCGGGCGCAGCCCTATACAACAATAAGAGTCAGACCATGCAAAAGCCCCACGCCACTCGCAGCATCCTGCCGTTCGCAAAACGCCGCCTGCTGAACGCACTCATCCTCAGCGGCCTGTGTTCTAGTGCGTTCGCCGATGGCCATTTACTGGCTGTGGGCGGCATGCTCAAAGCCAGCAATAAACCGGTGTACGACAAGCTCATCGAGCTGGCAGGCGGGGCTGAAAAAGCCCGCATCGCCATCATGCCCACGGCCAGCGGCAGCTTAAGCTCCAGCAAGCGTTTTCAAGCAGAGCTGGTGGCGCTAGGCATTCCGGCGGAGCAGATCAGCATCGTCGCCATCGACAAACAAAACTACCTGACCAGCATGAACGACCCGGCCGCCGTCAAGCCGCTAACCGAGGCCAGCGCCGTTTGGTTTGTCGGCGGTGACCAAGCCCGCCTGGCCAAAGCCCTGCTGCAAGCCGACGGCAGCCCGTCGCTGGCCATGCAAGCAATCAGCGCGCTGTACCAAAAAGGCGGCGTGATTGCCGGCACCAGCGCCGGCGCGAGCATTCTTGGCGCCAGCATGCCGACCGCCTACGGCGTGGTCATGGACACCCTCGACTTTGGTGTGGCCAGCCGCGCCGACCAGCGCGGCACCGCATTACTCAAAGGTGCCGGCCTGTTTAAAGCCGGGATCATCGACCAGCACCTTGACCAAATTGAAGAAACCAGCAGCGGTCGCGCCGCCCGCATGGCCAGCTACCTGGTCGGCCAAACACCGGCTAAAGGCTTTGGCCTGGATACCAACACCGCCATCTAGGTTAAGCCCGACGGTCAGCTGCAGGTCATCGGTGAGGGTTACCTGACCGTGATGGACGCCACCCACGCCAGCAAGAAATTTGGCGTTTACGGCACCGAGCTAAACAACCTCCGCCTGGCCATGCTCGGCAACGGCGACAGCTATGATCTGGCCAGCGACAAAGTCACTCCAGCAGCAGGTAAAGAAGCCATCAAAGACGGCGATCAATACTTGGTTGGTAACCAGCTAATTACCGATCTATCGGCGGTCTCGGCAATTGACCGCGCGGTGCTCTACGGCCTGGCCGACAACACCGCCCAGCAGCAGCTCGGTTTGATGACCCGCTACAACCCACTCAACGGCTATCACTACGGCTATCGTTTTGCGTTCAGTAAAGGCGACGGCTTTAGCGCCTCAAGCGCATTCCATGACGCGCTCACCAACTACAGCGTACAGGGTGTGCAGTTGAGTATTCACCCGGTCGACGCCAACCTGCGCGACCCCGCCAGCAGCGACGCCAACGACGCCGGCAAAGGCGCGCAAGGCGATGCCATTCGCGTCGTAAGCTTTCGCGGCCTGATGACCCTCGACCCACACCAGGCCTTTAAACCGCAACGCCCGATCACCCGTGCAGAAATGGCCAACGCGCTGCAAATGACCTTGGCGGGGGAGTTGCAGTTGGCTAAACAGCCAACCCTCAGCGATGTTGACCGCACTGATCCGCTGTTCGAGCAGATCAACATCGTTCTCTCCAATGGCTGGATGCACAGCGGTGCACGTTTTGCCGGTGACCAAGCACTTACCCGTGGCGAATGGGCGCTGGCCTGCCGTGCGCTGGTTGAGCGTTTGCAGGCTACGCCGCTGAGCAAAAGCGCCAGTCTCAATGACCTTGGCGGCCTGCCCACCGAGCAAGCTCAGGCGGCGGCACTGACCGTCGGCGAAGGCTGGCTAAGCGCCAAAAACGGACGCTTTGATCCGCAAGGCAAGGTGCCGCGCAGCGAAGTCGCGCGCGTTCTGGCCAAAGCCACTGGCCTGCTCAATCACTGAGTAAGCCCAAGGTTGCCGCACCCTCGCGGGGCGGCAAACACACCCACATCTGCTGACGATCAACTGTATGAATTTGAACAGTTTGGAATCTTTCGCCCTGGAAAAACTGCTCCCCGCCCAGGCCGCAACGCTGGCAAGCGCCACCACGAGGCTGACGGTATTGGAGCGCGTACTTACCAGCAGCGGTTTCTACTCAATTATCAAGCTACCGGCAAACCTGCGAGGCCTGCCGGATGCGATTGAGCTGCAGTGCAAGTTCCGGCTGAAAAAGCTGAAAACCACCGGCTATTTCGTCTGCTGGCCACAGGCCGACTCGACCCTGTGCCTGGAGGCCGTGATCAACCGAGGTCACCCCCAATCCCTGCTGACGTTTGAGCAATGTGCCTAGCCGCCACTGCCCGCAACAGCATCCACCGTTAACACCCACGCTGAATTCAGCAACGCTAACACCACAGGAGCAACCCAATGCAAATAATGAAGTGGAGTGTCATGGCTCTGGCCATCGCCGCCGCAACCACGCAACTGGCCTACGCCGGTGACGAGCAAGACGACTCCCTGACAAGCCAGACGCTCTCCAGCCAAGCCAAAGCCACAGGCTTTGTCGAGGGCAGCACGGTGGATCTGCTGAGCCGTAACTTCGCACTTAACCGCGACTACAAAAACTCCAAACAGAACACCGTTAACGAGTGGGCGCAGGGCGAAATGCTCGACTTCACCTCGGGCTTTACCCAAGGCACCCTGGGCTTTGGCGTGGACGCCTATGGCTACCTCGGCCTGCGCTTGAACAGTGGCGATGGCAGTACCGGCAGCGGCCTGCTGCAAAACGACACGCAATACCGCGCAGACGGCTCGCACTACGAGCACGCCAATGACAGCTACGGCACAGCCGGTGCCACAGTTAAAGCACGCATCTCGGAAACCGTGCTGAAGTACGGTGACCAACGCACTGCTGCGCCCGTATTCAGCACGGCCGACTCGCGCCTGCTGCCAGAAACCGCCACGGGTTTTAATCTGATAAGTGAAGAAGTCAGTGGTTTGGTCGCAGAAGCCGGGCATTTCACCGCATTCAAAAGCCGTAACGGCACCGACCACCAAGAAGAGCTGAGCACCAACTACTCAGACACCACCGCCGATGCCATTAGCTACGCCGGTGTGTCCTATGGCCTGACGGATGAGCTGAGCGGCATGCTCTACGCCTCTGAAGTTACCGACACCTGGCGCCAGTACTACGCCAATCTGAACTACAGCCGAGCCTTGGCCGACGAGCAAAAAATCGCTCTGGACTTCAACATTTACCGCACCAACGACTACGGCGATCAGATCGCTGGCAGCATCGGCACCACCGCATTCTCGCTGGCACCGTCTTACTCCGTGGGCGCACATAAGTTCACCTTGGCCTATCAAGAAGTGCGCGGCAACACGCCCTTTGACTACGTCGGTGGCGACTCGATTTGGCTGAATAACTCGGTCATGGTCAGTGACTTTGCCAACACCGGCGAAAAATCCTACCAAGTGCGTTATGACCTCAACATGGCCAGCTTCGGCGTGCCCGGGCTGAGCTTCATGACCCGCTACGTGACGGGTTCCGGCATGGAGACTGCCAACGATGTTTACGCCGCCTACATCGGCGACAACCAAGGCGGCAAAGAGTGGGAGCAGAACTTTGAGGCCAAGTATGTGCTGCAAGACGGCCCAGCCAAAGACCTGTCTCTGCGCCTGCGTGAAGCGGTGTACCGCGCTAACGACGCGGCCAATGACTATCAATACGGCGACCGCAATGAGGTTCGCCTAATCGCTGAATACCCATTGAGTCTGCTCTGATCAATGGCCCCGCTGCAGCCTAGCGGCGGGGTTATCCGTGTTCCTCAGACAAGGTCTTTTTGTTTGCTCCTTTGACCTTGCGGCGCCGCTCTGGCGCCGTTTTTTAATCGCGATGAGCGAAGGCTTAAACCGCCACAAGGAAGCACCGCATGCGTATTTTTCTCTTACTGTTATTGCTCTTCGGCCCCATCAGCACACTGCACGGACAAACCCTGCGCATTGCCATGGAGGGCCAGTTCCCGCCGTTCGAATCGCTCGACGCACAGGGTCAACTGCAGGGCTTTAACGTCGACATTGCCCAAGCGCTTTGCCAGCAGATGCGCGCTGAATGTCAGCTGCAACGCTTTGCCTGGGACGACCTGATTCCTGCCCTGCAAGAACAACGCACAGACTTGATTCTGGCCTCGATGTCGATCACTCCCGAGCGCCTCGAAAAAGTCGACTTCAGCGCTAAATACGCGCAAACCCCAGCCTTCTTCTTCGCCCGCAAAGGCCAGTTTGAGCAGGCCTTCATTACCCCCAGCCGGGTCGCGGGCAAGCGTATCGGCGTGCAGCAAGGCACCACCTACGACCGCTACCTAAGCGCCAAATATGCCGAAAAAGCCCAGTTAATTCGCTTCGCGTCAGCAGCCCAAACCTATACCGCCCGGCAACAAGGGCACATCGACTTACTCCTCGATGACTCAGTGGCCGGTTACTTCGGTTTTTTGGCCAGCCGCAAGGAGCAAGACTTTGAGCGCGTCGGCAGCCGCGTGGTGGCCCCTGGTTTTTTTGGTCAGGGCCAAGGCATCGCCCTGCGCAAGGGTCAGCCGGAACTTAAACAACGCCTGGACGACGCCATTCTGGCGATCCGTAAAAACGGCGAGTACCAACGCATCGAAAAACGCTACTTCAACTTCTTCCACGTTTACTAATTGGAGGTGTCAGCGGCAAAAAAACCGGTCACCCGTAAGCACCTTGCACCCCGCATTTTCCACTACCCACAATAACAACCTCGTTCTGGAGACAGACTAATGAGCACAAAAACGGTATGGCGCTGCACAGTACTACTTTTCACCCTAGCCACCAGCTGGGCACAGGCGGCCGGGCCGCTGGTGTTAGTCGGCGGCGGCCTGAAGGATGACAATAGCGCCATCTATCAACGCTTTATTCAATTGGCCGGTGGCTCCGGTAAAGCCCGTATCGGGGTTATCACCGCCGCCTCAGTACCGGAAAGCCAAGACCCTAACGCCGG
>JAIERD010000577.1 GCA_019747155.1 Pseudomonadaceae bacterium | reverse complement strand
GAAGTTGCCGACCAGGCCGATGGCGGTTTTTTGTTCGCCGATGATGCTGCCGGCGTTGCTGATGTTTGCCACCCCCGCTGTCGCAGTGGTTGTGCCACGACCGCTGGCTACGGCTGTGCCGTTGGCACCGTCGTCGATCAGGATGCCTTTGGACTGGCCGCTGATGACTGCGCCGGCGCGGTTGCTGATAGTGCCGCCGCCGGCGGCAATGCCATCGGCACCGTTAGGTGCGCCACCGGAATCCAGGCCGCCTGCGCCCAAACCTTCGATGCGCCCGTAGTTGTCGACCGTGGCAATGCCGTCGATATCCACCCCGTCGCCGTCGCCGTTGTTCACCGTGCTGCTGCCATCCGCCAGATGATCAAAGGCCAGACCGGCGCCGGCATAACGGCCGCTGATGGTGCCGTAGTTGATCACCGTGCCGGTGCCATCGCTGCCGACCCCGGAGCCGTTGCGCCCGATAATCAGGCCGCCGAGCTGGTTGGTTACCGTCAGCTCGTTGTCGGCGGTGATGCCGTGGCGAGCACCGGAAATACTGCCCCAGTTATTCACCACCAGACCGTTACGGCTGCCGGCGTCGATCGCGTCGTGGGCGCTGGGTTTGCCGCTGCAGGCGGCGCCGAGGTAGTCCGGGCACTTGGTGTTGACGCTGCCGCTGCTGAGAATGCTGCCGTAGTTGTTGATCGTGGTATTGGTGCCGGGGCGCAGGGCGTCGTCGTTGCGCGATTCGATCAGCGCATTGCGGTTGCTGTTGGAGCCGTTGTTGATCACCTTGGCGCCGGTGCCGGACGAGCCGCGCAGGTCGAGGGCCTGACCGCCGCTGGTGCCGTTGCCAGTGACGATGATCGAACCGTTGTTGTTGAGGTTCAGTGTCGAGTTGGCCTTGTTCAGGCGCACTGCGTCGCCGCTTACGGTGCTGATGCTGCCGTTGTTGTTGAGGCTAATGGCCACGCCGCTGCTGTCGTTGTCGATGGCCCGGCCGCTGCTGCTGTTGCTCAGGCTGCCGTTGTTGTTGATGGTCACGGTGCCGCTGGTGCCGGTGACGTTGATGTCTGCCGCACTGCTGTTGCCGGTCAGGCTGGCGCCGCTGGCGATGCTGCCGGTATCACCACTGGTGAGGGTTTTCGTGCTGCTATCGCTGCCGTTGGCAGGCACCGCAAAACTGGCTGCCCAGGCACTTGAACTGAGCGCTAGTTGCAGGGCGAGTACTAAGGGCAGGGGGCGTAACAGCGAGTTTTGCAGAGTCATGCGGCACCAGTCGACAATCAAAGCGAGCGACTATGCTGCGGCTGTGTGACAGGGGCTTGACAGTTTTTTGAAGGCTTTGCGCCGCGCGTATTGCGGGTACGCAAAGCGGCTTGCTAGGGATGTTCGCGCAGCGCCGTCAGGCTCTGTCGTTGCTGGCCCTGATCATCAAAGTTTTCCGTGTTTAACCACAGTTCGAAAGCGCGCTGCACGGCCGGCCACTCCGGGTCGATGATCGAGAACCAGGCGGTGTCGCGGTTGCGGCCCTTGCGCACCTGGTGTTGGCGGAACAACCCTTCGTAACTGAAACCGAAACGTTCGGCGGCGCGCCTGGAGCGCAGATTGAGGTTGTCGCACTTCCATTCCAGGCGGCGGTTGCCCAGTTCAAAGGCGTAGCGGGCCAACAGGTAAATCGTCTCGGTGGCCTGCACGCTGCGCTGCAGGGCATGGCCAAAGCAGACATGACCTATTTCGAGGCTGCCGTGCGCTGAGGTGATATTTAGAAAGCTGAGCAGGCCCAGGGCCGTGTCGTTGGCGCGATCAATCACCGTATAAAACCAAGGATCGCGGCTGACGGCATTGGCGCTTAGCCACTGCGCAAAGTCCTCACGACTGGCGAACGGGCCGTAGGCCATGAACTGCCACATCTGCGGGTCGGCCTCGGGGCCTTGCAAGGCTTGCCAGAGATCATCGCCATGCCGCGCCGGGTCGAGTTGCTCTAGGCGTACGTAGTGACCGACCAGGGTTGGCGCCGTGGGCAAGTGCGCCGGTTGCCAGCCTTGCAGTGTGTTGCTGGTCATAGAACTGCTCCGGTTAGCCGAATAAGTGTCGGTATTGGATAAAGCCCGAGTGGTCGGCGATGCGCTCATACAGCAGTCGCGCTTGAGCGTTGTCTTCCTGGGTCAGCCAGTGCACGCGGTTGGCCCCGGCGGCTTGGGCGTGGGCGTAGACGTATTCGATCAGCTGGCGGCCAACGCCGGCGCCGCGCAGACCATCGCTGACGAACAAATCCTGTAGGTAGCAGTAGTCGCCGCTGGTCCAGCAGGAGCGATGGAAAATCCCGTGCACCAAACCGACCGCCACCTCACCTTGCCAGGCCAGTGCGGCAAACATCGGCTCGGCCGGGTCGAGAAAACGCTGCCAGGTCAGGGCGCTGATCGCGGCGGGAATTTCGGCCTGATAAAAGCGCTGATAGCCCTGCCAGAGCGGTAACCAGGCAGCGTGGTCGGCGGCGGTAATGGGGCGGATCTGCAGGTTGGGCATGCGGCTTTCCTTATGACGAAGTAGCAGTTACTTGCTGGACACAAAACGTAGGGTGGGCTTTAGCCCACCAAGTCTCCGGTTCAGCGACGGTGGGCTGAAGCCCACCCTACAAAGCCGAAGCCCACGAAAACCTCAGAGAGGCGGGTTCATCTGCTCGGCCAGGGCTCTGTCGGCGGCTTGGGGGCTGGCGCTGAGGGCTTGCCGTACCCCGGCGCGGTCGGCAGTGCTGCGATTTTGGCTAAGTTTCCACTGCCCCTCTAAGCGTTGAATCGGCAGGCTGAAACCAACAATGGCCCGCAGCATTTTGTCGATGTAGGCGCGCGGCGCATCGGTAATCGCCCATGGCTGCGATTGCCGGTTTTCGTGTTGTGCAGTCAATCGGCCAAGCAGCTGCAACAGTCGCTCGGCATCCTCAAATACTTCGATTTGCCCGTAGGCGTGCACGCTTTGGTAATCCCAGGTCGGCACCGCCTTGCCGTGCTCGGCCTTGCTCGGGTACCAACTCGGGCTGATATAGCCCTCGGCGCCGGTAAAGATCGCCAACACTTCAGTCCCGGCAGCCAACTCCTGCCACTGCGGATTGGCGCGAGCAAAATGGCCATACAGGGTGCCGAACTCACCCTCATCCGCCGCCAGCCAAAGGGGCAAGTGACTGGCCTGCAAGCCTGCGGCGCTGTGGCTGATCAGGCTGGCGAGCGGCTGCTGACGGATTAGCCCATGCAACTGGGCAAGGTCGTGCTGTTGGAAAGCGGCGGGAATATACATGGCTGGCTCTGCGAACTGGATAGCCCCATGCTAGGCAGAATATTGGTCTGTTATAAGATCCATTATTGGTCAGTTTGATAGGGCCAATTTATCCGAGTGCATGCCATGTCCGCGCCGCCACCCTTGTCCTTTGATTGCTCCGGCATCCAGCTCGACCGTGCTCGCGGTTTGGCCCGGCAGCTGTATCAGGCGCTGCGCGAGCGCATCCTCGATGGCCGTTTACAGGGCGAAACGCGCTTGCCGGCCAGCCGTGAGTTGGCCGAGCTGCTCGGTATTTCGCGCAATACCGTCGGCCGGGCGTTTGATCAGCTGTATGCCGAGGGTTTTGTGCTGACGCGGATTGGCGACGGCACCTATGTCGCCGAGCTGGCGGCCAGCGCGCGGCCGCCAGCGTTGCAGCCCCGCAGCCCGGCACCGAGTGCGGCCTTGCTGCGGGTCCAGGCGCAACAGTTGCGTCTGCCGGCGAGCGGCGCGCCACGGGCTTTTCGGGTCGGCGTGCCGGCTTTCGATCTGTTCCCTTTCGAGACTTGGGCGCGCTTGCAGGCGCGGTTTTGGCGTAAGCCATCGCCGGCGCGCTTGGGTTACGGCGACCCGGCCGGTGACGGCCAGTTGCGCGAATTGGTCGCGGCCTATTTGCGCAACAGTCGTGGCTTGCACTGCGACCCGGCGCAGATCGTCATCACCTGCGGCGCCCAGCAGGCCATCAGCCTCTGCGCGCAATTGCTGGTGGACCCTGGCGACCGGGTGGCGGTGGAAAACCCCGGTTACCGCGCCGCCGGCCATGCCTTTGCCGCCGCTGGCGCCGAGCTGTGTGGGGTGCCGGTGGATGGTGACGGGCTGGTCACTGCCGCCTTGGCGCAACTGCCGGATTGTCGCCTGGTCTACCTGACGCCCTCGCACCAGTACCCGACCGGCGTGACCCTGTCGCTGGCGCGGCGGCTGGAGCTGCTGGCGTGGGCCGAGGTCAATGACGGCTGGATAGTCGAGGACGACTACGATGGCGAATACCGTTACTGCGGCACGCCTCTGGCACCGCTGGCCGCGCTGGATCGGCAGGGTCGGGTGCTCTATGTCGGCACCTTCTGCAAGATCGCCTTCCCAGCGTTGCGCCTGGGTTACCTGGTGTTGCCGGTCAAGCTGGCGCCGTTGTTTGCCCAGCGCCGCGCCCTGGACATGCGCAACTCGGAGATCGGCACCCAGGTGGTGATGGCCGAATTTATTGCCGGCGGACATTTCCAGCGGCACATCCGCCGCATGCGCAGCGCCGCCCGCAGTCGCCGCGATGCCTTGCTGCGTGATTGGCCGACGAATATTCCCGGTTGCGCTGCGATGCCCAATGTCGATGCCGGACTGCACCTGTGTGTGCGGGTCGACAGCCTGCAGCGTGAGACGCAGCTGATCGCCGCCGCCGTTGCGGTCGGTGTCGAGATCAATGCCTTGAGTTGCTACTGGCTGGAGGATTCGGCTGTCCCAGAGGATCAGCGCGCCGGCCTGGTGCTGGGTTTTGCTGCCGTGCCGGAGGCGCAGATTGCCGAGGCATTGCAGGCGTTGCGCAAGGCCTGGGATTTGTAGGTCGAACCGGTAGGAGGGGCTTTAGCCGCGATGCTGCTGTGCCCCGTCGCGGCTAAAGCGCCTCCCACAAAACCAGCACACCGCGCAAAAAAAAGGATGGCCGAAGCCATCCTTAAAAGGATGAAGAGCGCGAGCTCTTCCTGGTGAGTCAGATTGCCATCAGGCTTTGAGCGGCACCAAGCGCGGGGCGATCATGTTTTCCGGGCGGAGGATGTCGGCCAGCAGGGCTTCGTCGAGCAGCTGCTCTTCGCGCACCAGTTCCAGCACACCACGGCCGCTGTCCAGGGCCAGTTTGGCGATGCGGGTGGCGTTCTCGTAGCCGATGTAGGGGTTCAGTGCGGTGATCAGGCCAATCGACTGTTCGACCAACTGGCGGCAATGCGCTTCGTTGGCGGTGATGCCGTCAATGCAGTGCTCGCGCAGCATGTCCATGGCGCGGGTCAGCAAGCGGATCGAGTCGAGAATTTTGTAGGCGATCAGCGGTTCCATGACGTTCAGCTGCAACTGGCCAGCTTCGGCGGCCAGGGTCAGGGCCAGGTCGTTGCCGATCACTTCGAAGGCCACCTGATTGACCGCTTCCGGGATCACCGGGTTGACCTTGCCGGGCATGATCGAGCTGCCTGGCTGGCGGGCCGGCAAGTTGATTTCATTAATGCCGGTGCGTGGGCCGCTGGACAGCAGGCGCAGGTCGTTGCAGATCTTCGACAGCTTGACCGCAGTGCGCTTGAGCATGCCGGAGAACAGCACGAAGGCGCCCATGTCCGAGGTGGCTTCGATCAGGTCGGCTGCCGGCACCACCGGATGGCCACTGATGATCGCCAGGCGCGCCACGGCCAGGTGTTGGTAGCCGGGGTCGGCGTTGATCCCGGTGCCAATCGCGGTGCCGCCCAGGTTCACTTCGGTGAGCAGTTGTGGCGCGAGGCGCTGGAGGTGTTGCAGGTCTTCGCCCAGCGTCGTGGCGAAGGCGCGAAACTCCTGACCGAGGGTCATAGGTACCGCGTCCTGCAGCTGGGTGCGGCCCATCTTCAGTACGTGGCTGAACTCCAGGCTCTTGGTGGCAAAAGACTTGATCAGCCCGTCCAAGCTGTTGAGCAGGAAGTCGTGGCCGAGCAGCAGGCCAACGCGGATGGCGGTTGGGTAGGCGTCGTTGGTCGACTGCGCCATGTTCACATCGTTATTCGGGTGCAGGTGTTGGTACTGGCCTTTCTCGAAACCCATGGCTTCCAGGGCGATGTTGGCGATCACCTCGTTGGCGTTCATGTTGGTCGAGGTACCGGCGCCGCCCTGAATCATGTCGACCACGAACTGCTCGTGGAACTCACCTTGGATGATCCGGGCGCAGGCGGTGCTGATCGCCGTGTGCTTGGCGGCGGACAGGTGGCCCAGCTCGCGGTTGGCATCGGCAGCGGCCTGTTTAACCATCGCCAGGGCGATGACCAATTTTGGGTAATGCGCCAGTGGTACGCCGGACAGTCGAAAATTCTGCACGGCGCGCAGGGTTTGGATGCCGTAATAGGCCTCAGAAGGAACCTCAAGGCTGCCGAGCAGGTCTTTTTCGATGCGCGATGATGCAGAGGATGACATGATCTGTATGACTCTTTGGCAATACGGCATATGCCGCGATGCCCATAGATTAGGGCTTAAGCCTCGATCTCGGCTAATGCCGTTAGTTGCTGTGGTATGCCTAATCGGCATAATGTGGCTGTGACTCGCATTACTGGCGGGTCGTATGAAATATCAAACGACTACCGGCGTAGGGTGGGCTTCAGCCCACCGATACAGACGAAATCAATGGTGGGCTAAAGCCCACCCTACGGGCTACGCCTGCCTTAGTTCGAGGACTGCGATGAATCTGGAAACCAAATGGCTGGATGACTTCGTGGCGCTGGCTGCTGCGCGGAGTTTCTCGCGGGCGGCGGAAAAACGCTTCGTCACTCAGCCGGCTTTTAGTCGGCGGATTCAAAGCCTGGAGGCGGCGTTGGGGCTGACGTTGGTCAACCGAGCGGTCACGCCCATCGAGCTGACCGAGGCCGGGTTGTTGTTTCTCAGCACCGCGCGCAACCTCACCGAGCAGCTCGGTGAGGTGGTGCGCCATCTGCACAACATCGAAGGCCAGCAGGGCGAGGTGCTGCAAATCGCCGCCGCCCACTCGCTGACCCTGGGTTTTTTCCCGGCCTGGATGGCGCGCCTGCGCCGCGAAGGCCTGCCGCTAAATACCCGGCTGGTGGCCAGCAATGTCGGCGAGGCGGTGCATGCGCTGCGCGAAGGTTCCTGCGACCTGATCCTCGCCTACTACGACCCGGACGCGGCGCTGCAACTGGCGCCCGAGCTGTTTCCCTCGCTGCACTTGGGCGTCACCTCGATGCTGCCGGTCTGCGGGGTGGACGGCCAAGGCCAGCCGTTGTTCGATCTGGACGGCGGCCAGAGCGTGCCCTTACTGGCTTACAGCGCCGGGGCTTTTCTCGGTCGCTCGGTGAATATTTTGCTGCGTCAGCGGGCGTTGCGCTCGACCACTGTGTACGAAACAGCGATGGCCGACAGCCTGAAAAGCATGGCCCTGCAAGGCCTCGGTGTGGCGTGGGTGCCGCGCCTGTCGGTGACCGCCGAGCTGGCCCGTGGCGAGCTGCTGGTCTGCGGTGGTGAACACTGGCAAGTGCCGTTGGAGATCCGCTTGTATCGCAGCGGCCTGCAACGCAAGGCCGCAGTTCGCTTGCTGTGGCGCAAGCTGGAGGCCGGGCTTGGGGCTGCGGAGTAATTAAGGCTGTTGTAGGGTGGGCTTTAGCCCACCGCAGGGCGCAAGTGTGTTGGTGGGCTGAAGCCCACCCTACGAGTCACCCCGCTTACATCTCCAGCACCACCCGCCCCTCGATCTGCCCGCCGCGCAGCTGGTCGAGGATCTGGTTGATGTTTTCCAGCTTGCCGGTATGCACCGTGGCTTTGACCAGCCCTTCGGCGGCGAAATCCAGCGCCTCTTGCAGGTCGGCGCGGGTGCCGACAATCGAGCCGCTGATGCTGATGGCTTTCAGTACTACATCGAAGATCGGTGTCGGGAAGTCGCCCGGTGGCAGGCCGACCAGTGCGACTGTGCCGTGCCGGCGGGCCATGCCGATGGCTTGGCTGAAGGCGCTGTTGGACACCGCCGTGACTAGCACGCCGTGGGCGCCGCCGATTTCGCGCTGGATCACCTCGACCGGATTTTGCGTTTTCGCGTTGATGCACAGGCTGGCGCCGAGGCTGCGGGCCAGCTCCAGTTTGCTGTCGTCCACATCGATGGCGGCCACATGCAGGCCCATGGCACGGGCGTATTGCACCGCTACATGGCCGAGCCCACCGATGCCGCTAATCGCCACCCACTGACCGGGACGCGCACCGGTGACTTTCAAACCCTTGTAGACGGTGACGCCGGCGCAGAGAATCGGCGCGATCTCGGCGAAGCCGATGTTGTTCGGCAGAATCCCTACATAGTTTGGGTCGGCCAGTACGTATTCGGCATAGGCGCCGTTGACCGAGTAGCCGGTGTTTTGCTGGCTCTCGCAGAGGGTTTCCCAACCGGTCAGGCAGTGTTCGCAGCAGCCACAGGCGCTGTATAACCAGGGCACGCCGACCCGGTCGCCCTCTTTCACCCGAGTTACGCCACTGCCGACGGCGGCCACATAACCGACACCTTCGTGACCGGGAATAAACGGCAGCGGTGGTTTGACTGGCCAGTCGCCGTCGGCGGCGTGCAGGTCGGTGTGGCAGACGCCGCTGGCCTCGATCTTGACCAGAATCTGGCCGGGGCCGGGCAGCGGCACTGTGACTTCTTCAAGCCGTAACGGCTGGCCATAAGCGTGAACGACGGCGGCTTGCATGGTCTTGAGCATGAGCGTTCTCCCTGCGTGAGCGAACTCAAAAATGAACACTGAGTGTGGCCCGTGGCGACGTCGCTGCATTGAGCTAGCGCAAGGTAATTTGGCTTTTTCGCAGCTGTTGGGCCGTAACCGACTGATGGTCGTTGCATGGTTGTGACGGAGTCGCGCTGGGCTAAATTGTGCCTGGGTGGTTGGCGGGCGTGGCGGGTATGCTGCGCGTCTAAATTCAAGACTGACTAAAGGATGAGCGCGGTGAATCAACAATTTAATCTGAAATCCATTTTTGGTATCGGCGTGGTGTTGTTGGTGCTGGTGACCCTGATGGGCTCCTGGTACACGGTGGATGAAACCGAGCGTGGCGTGCTGCTGCGCAACGGCGCGATTGTGAAGGTTGTGGAACCGGGGCTGTCGTTCAAGATCCCCTTTATCGAGACGGTTAAATTCATCTCGGTGCAGAGCAATGCCACCACCTATCAGGGCTTGCAGGCTTACAGCAAAGACCAGCAAACCGCCACGCTGAACGTCTCGGTGTCCTGGCATGTGCTGCCGGCCGAGGTCGACAAGGTCTATATGCAGTATCAGGATCTGGACGGTTTGGTTTCGCGCCTGATCAGCCGGCAAGTGCCGACCCAGGTGGAGAATGTCTTCGGTCAGTACAACGCGGTCAGCGCGGTGCAGAACCGTGGCAAGTTCGTTAATGATGTGACCAAGGCGATCAAGGAAGCCATCGCCGGGCCGGTGGTGATTGACGGCGTGCAGATCGAAAACATCGATTTCTCCGACGACTACGAGCGCTCGATTGCCCTGCGCATGAAGGCCGAAGTGGAAGTTAAAACCCGCGAACAAATGCTCGCCACCGAGCAGGTGGAGGCGCAGATCGTGGTCACCCGCGCCCAAGCCGAGGCCGATTCACGGGTCGCCCAGGCCAAGGCCGATGCCGAGGCTACGCGCCTGCGCGGTGATGCCGAAGCCGATGCGATCAAGGCCAAGACCTTAGCCCTGAGCAGCAATCCGGCATTGATCGAGCTGACCAAGGCCGAGCGCTGGGACGGCAAATTACCGACCACCATGCTGCCCAATGGCACCTTGCCGTTTATTGAAGTGGGCAAATAACCCCGCCAGCCCTGCCCCGTTTAACGGCTATGCGCTCGGCCGCGGCATTAGTCGCTGCCGAGCGACAGGTTGGACTCAATGGCTCTGCCGATCAGCTGGTTAATCACCCCGCGTTCTTCTAGCTGACCCAGAGCGGCGTTCATTTGCTTGATGAAGTCGTCCTTGTAGCTGGCAGGATAGGTGGCGCTGTAGGCAATAAAGGTCTCTTCACTGGATAGTTCATGGGCAGGATTTAACCGAAAGCCCTCGAAGCGGGTCAGATTGCGGTGCCTTTGCAGGTCGAGCAGCAGATTGAACGAGTAGTACGCCGCCAGACGATCACTGGCATAGCAATCGATAGCGCCGGTTTGCAGGTGTTGCAGGTTGGTCTGATTGCCTTGGCTTTCGCTGATGGTGAAGACCTTGGCCTTGGTGGCAGCGGCCATTTCTTCACCGAGAAAAAAGCCCAGATTGGCGCCGATGGTCAGGCCGGCAAAGTCTTCGGGAAACCTGCGTGGCGACTTGTTCATTACCGTATCGGTGCAAAACAGCACCACTGTCTCGCGATAGAGGGGCGTCGAGTAGGCGCCGATATAACTGCGCTCCTTGTTATGAAAGGGCGCGAACAAGGCCAGCGATTTGCCCTCTTGAAGATTTTTCAGGCCGCGCTTCCAGGGCGTGGGTTTGAGCACCACGTTATAGTGCGGTGCCAGTTGCTTGGCGGCGAGGGTGATCAGCTCGACGTAGATGCCTTTGTACTGGTCGTTTTCGACGTAGGCATAGGGTGGATACGCATCGTGGCCCTCGATGATCACGGTCTCGCCGGCGCTGGCCGCAGTGGCCAGGCTGGCGGTTACCAGTAGCAACCAGATAGTTTTCATTGAGTGCCCCTGCCAGTGCCTGATTCACTGGTTTGGTGGATGATGAGCCGTCGCGCCTGTCCCAAGCATAGTCAGGCCGTTTGCCATGGTGAATGGCAGGCGCTTAACGGTGCCGGCCGCGCGGATCGCGGCGCAGACTGCTGCACGTAATCATCCATTGAGGGCAATTTATGGCGGTTAAATGGCTGCTCGCATTGCTCAGCCTGTGCAGTGGCGCTGCGCTGGCGGTTGAGGTGGTCGATGTGGGGCGCTTTGCGCCCGATCAGGCGACGCCACCGGCGCCTTGGCAGTTGCTGCGTTTCGACCCGCAGGTTGCGCCGACGCACTATCGTCTGCGCACTTGGGATGGGGTGGTTGCACTGGAGGCCACGGCCAATGCCAGCATGGCGCTGCTGGCGCGGCCCTTGACGGTTGAACTGAGCCGCACGCCGATCTTGTGCTGGCGTTGGCGGGTCGATGCGCCGCTGCATAACGCCGACATGGCCAGCAAGGCCGGCGATGATTATGCCGCGCGGCTGTACCTGGCCTTTAGCCTGCCCAGC
>JAIERD010000109.1 GCA_019747155.1 Pseudomonadaceae bacterium | reverse complement strand
ACCAAAGTATGGTCATCGAACAGTTCGAAGGTCAGATTAGTCTCGTCGATCAGGTATTCGGGCGCCTGATAGTCTTTTAAATAAATCATTTTCGGCTGTTCGGTACGCATGACGAATGACCTCTAAAGCTGCTGCACGGCAAGTTGGTAAGCAGTGTATTTACGGATGTTAATCACCCCAACATCGAAGATCAGGTACTGGCCTTTAATGCCCAGCAGAGTGCACTCGATTTGCGGGGTTTTCTCTAAATCTAAACTGGTTATTTTGCTCGGATAGGCACTGACCGGGTAGCGAATGTCCAGCACCTGCGCGTCACTCAGCGGCTGAATCGCCTGCAAGCCAAAACGCTGCTGCAACTCGCTCATGCCCTCGGCGCACACGCCAAGAATCTGCTCGGCCACTTGGCGCAGATCAACCGGTTCGGCCTCGCCCTTGAGCATCGCCCGCCAGTTAGTGCGATCGGCCACCTGGCTGCGCAGTAGATCTTCGACAAAGCCTGATTGCTGCCGGGTACTAACGCGAATGATCGGCAACGCCTGGCTGGCACCTTGATCGATCCAACGGGTTGGCACCTGAGTGGCACGGGTGATGCCGACCTTGACCCCGGAAGAGTTGGCCAAATAGACCACATGGTCGGTCATGCAAAACTGCTCGCCCCAGCTCGGCTCGCGACAGGTGCCGGCGGCGTAATGGCAACGCTCAGGGCTCATCATGCAGGTGTCGCACTGCGCCAACTTGGTGAAGCAGGGATAGCAATAACCCTGACTAAAGCTTTTTTTGGTTTTACGCGCGCAATGCGTGCAGTGAATGGCGCCAAGATAATCCAGGCGCAACCGCTGGCCGATCAGCGGATTAACCGGCACCTCCTGCTCGCCTAAGCGAAACGCGTACTGCACCGGCTGTTCCAGCGAGCCAAGCTGCGCGCTCATTTTACTCAGGGCGCCGCGCCCAAGCTCCAGCATCAGTGCTGGGTGTCCGAGGATTTAAACAGGATATTCAGCTTCGGCGCCGGATGGGACTCGCACTCCTGCTCCATATAGCCGGTGCGCTGCTCTTCCGGCAGGTTGTGCAGCTCCCAGGCAATCATCGCCTGCAGCGTCAGCTCCTTTTGCTCCAGGGTCAGCTTGCGGCCATCGGCCCATTTACCGATTTCCACCGCCAACTTCAGGCTCTGGTAAATCTCAGGGGTGATGTTTTCAATCATTTCAACAAAGGACGACATAGCGGTCTCCAAAACAAAGCGGCAGTTTAACAGGCCGCTGAAAAACGTAGCGAGCGACGGCTAGGCAAGGCGAAATCAGCCGAAAAAGCGCAGTGTACGAGCAGTACATGAGCATTTTGAGGCTGATTTCAACGCCGCATAGCCTAGCGCAGTAGTTTTGCAACGACCTGTTAACGGCGAAGGCGCGCCAGCGCACCGCCGAGCAGGCCAGTTAGGCAACCAATCAGCAGACCGCCGACGTGAGCGGCATTGGCGATTGAACCGAAGCCCAGCGCTGTAATCAGCCCAGACAAGCACAGCAGCAACCAAACCAGCATCATCACCAGCACACCCGGCGGCAGACGATAGGCCGAGGTTGGCGCCAGCCGCTGATAGATCCAGCAATAGCCCAGCAGGCCGTAGAGCACCCCAGACAAACCGCCAAACAACGATGGCCCGCCAAACCAATACTGGGCCAGGTTAGACACCAGACCATAGAGCAGCGTCAGTAGCAGCAAGCCCCACGGACCTTGTTGTTGCTCGATGCGCCGACCCAACTCCCAGTACCACATGGCATTCATGGCCAGATGCAGAATGCCAAAATGCACCAGAATCGGTGTAACCAGGCGCCACAACTGCCCGGCCACGAGACTGTCGCTGAGCGGGGTGAAAATCAGGTAGTCGCCCTCAACGCGAAAATCCTGAAAGCTTAGCCAGTGCAGGCTGCCGAGGTTGTCGCCGAGCAAGGTCACGGCGGCGACCAAGAGTGTCAGCAGCAGCACCGCCGCACTCATCCAACTGACACTTAGCTGCTGCCACACCACAGCCAAAGAGCCTGGCTTCGAGGCGAGCCGCAACTGCGGATCACCTTGCGGATAGCGCGCATACAACTCCCGCGCCGTCTCGGCAAATTGCTCACTGGGCACCCAGAGCACTTGTTCACCCGCCTCCTCGCTGACCCTATGCGGCACTTGCAGGCGTTGCAACAGGGCAACAAAGGCGGCCAGATTTACCGTTAACGGCAGGCGTAACGCCGCAACTGGACTCATCTTGGCGCCTCCAGGTGTTCAACCTCAACCCAACAAAACTTACTCGGCTCAAGTTGCCGCTCTTGATCGAGCCGATAGGCCACCAGCTTGCCGTTTAGTACGGCGCTGTAGTCCAAACAGGCCAGATTGGGCCGAATCGGCGCGGGCAATCCGCGCCGCCAGTAATGACCAACAAACAACAAGGGCTGATCCTCGGGATAGTGCAGCAGGCGGCTCTTTTGCTCGACCGACAAGGGCGTCTGTGCCACCTGCTCAGGCAGAGCATCGGGCTGGAAAACGATATCGCCGTAGGTTTGCGGCGCATCGGCCCAAAACTTGGTGCGGAAATGCGCGCGGGTATAACCGTCTTCGCCGGTCAGGGTCAGGCCATCGGGCAGGCGCATGTCGGTGCCACGCAGCAGTCGGTTAAACACTCGACTGGCAAAACTGCCAGGCTCTGCCGCAGCCTGGACAAAGGCCTGATCTATGATTCCTTGCGGATACTTGAGTTGGAGTTGCGCGATCATCTGCGCGTCCCAGCAGGCATGCACCAGGCGAAAACGCAGCGCATCGATAAACAGCGGTAACTGCTGAAACCAGTCGATAAATTCGCGCCATTCATCCGGGTAGTTAGCAAACTGTTGATGGGTTTGCTGCAACTGCCGCGCGTGCAGCGGGGTGTGTTCACGCACATAGTGGGCGCGACCGGCCGTGACCACCTGGGTCTGCCAGCCAAGGGCATTGAACTCATGATTGCCCATCAGGCAAGCGGCCTGACCGGCATCGACCATGGCATGCACCAAATGCAAGGCTTCGCGAATACGCGGGCCACGGTCGATGATATCGCCGAGAAACAGCGCCATCCGCCGTGGGTGGCGCCAAACCCCGGCGTGCTGGCGATAACCCAACTGATCGAGCAGGTGCTCAAGACTGTGGACGCAGCCATGCACGTCGCCAATCAGGTCATAACCACGTTCCGGATCGAGCAACATCAGTCGTGTACGCCCAAGCGGCTGCCCCAACCCAATTTGGTCCGGCAGGCTTCGTAGAAATTGTGATCTAGGGGGTGAATCAAACTGAGTTTTTGCGGTTTTTTGCTGATGGTGATGGTGTCACCGGGGGCACAGGTAAAGTGGTTCTGGCCGTCACAAGAGATCAACGGATAGATCTGCAGGTCTTTGGAGACCACCACTTTCAACTCGCTGTTGCCGTCGACCACAATCGGTCGGCTCGACAAGGTGTGCGGGTACATCGGCACAATCACAATCGCATCGAGCTTGGGGTGCATGATCGGCCCGCCCGCCGACAAGGCGTAGGCAGTGGAGCCGGTGGGCGTGGCGACGATAAGCCCATCAGCCTTTTGGCTGCAGACGAACTGACCGTCGATATACAGCTCAAATTCGATCATCCGGGTTGATTTGCCCGGGTGCAGCACCACGTCATTCAGCGCGTCGCCCTGACCGATCGCCTCGTTATGCCGGCGCACCTCGGCCGACAACAAAAAGCGGGTTTCCGACAGGTACTCGCCATCCAGCACGGCACCGACTTTAAGCTCCAGTTCATCGGGGCGGATGTCGGTCAAAAATCCCAGGCTGCCACGGTTAATCCCCAGCACCGGCACCTTGTGCTGCGCCAACACCCGCGCCGCGCCGAGCAAACTGCCGTCACCGCCGACGACTATCACCAGATCACAAATCTCCCCGAGCAATTTACGCGACGAGGTTTGCAGGCCATGGCCGGGTAATACCTCGGCAATGCTGTCTTCCAGAATCACATGCAGTTGGCGGGCAATTAAATAATTTTTCAGCCGCCGAATGGTGTCGAGCACCTGTGCGCTGCCGAGGCGACCAATGATGCCGACGTTCCGAAATTGCTCCATGGGGCTCTCTAAAGTAGATGGACTGCGGCGATTATGGGCGCAAGCCGCAGGCGGCAGCAAACCTGGCGCCCGAGTATTGCTCGAGCACTTTGAAGTCAGACGCTATGCTGGCGCTATGAATCCATTTAGCCAACTGAGCGAATTAGCCGCACACCTGCAGCACCCAGCCGTGCGCGATCTGGCGTGGGTGCTGCTGTCGCAACCGTTGCTGCTCGAGGCTGACTGGCCGCAACGCCATCCGTTGACGGCCAGCGACTGGGCACAAGAACCGGCGAAATTGGCCGGCTGGCTGCAGCGCCTGGATCAAGATCCCAGCGCCCTGGATGCCTGGCTGGCCCGAACCTCTAACCGGCGTCTGGGGCTGTACTACGAAAAGCTCTGGCAATTTGCCCTGCAAGCGGCGCCTGGGGTTGAGCTGTTGGCGGCCAACGTGGCGATTCGTCAGGGCGGACAAACCCTGGGTGAAATGGATTTATTGATCCGCGACGCGGACGGCGATCATCACATCGAATTGGCCTGCAAGTTTTACCTGGGTCCCCTGCACTGCAGCGGTCTCGACCCGGCCAACTGGCTCGGCCCCGGCGGGCAAGATCGGCTGGGGTTAAAACTTGCGCATTTGCGCCAACATCAGTTGCCGCTGTCCAGCAGCCCGCTAGGCGGCGCGGCGCTCACCGACTGGCACATCGAGGCGGTGCAGGCGGAGCTGTGGCTGGGCGGTTATTTGTTCTACCCCTGGCCGAGCAGTTGCGCGCCCCCTCAGGGCGCGCATACCGAACATTTACGCGGCTATTGGTTGCATCGAGCGCAATGGCCCAGCTTTGCCGCACAGGCCGCCCCGGCACGCTGGCAAGTGTTGCCGCGCAGCCGCTGGCTGGCCTCGGCCCGCGCGGATGAAGACAGCAGCCTAACGCTGGCGCAGCTAGAGCTGTACCTACAGCAAAGCGCCGACTCTCCAGCGCCCCTGCTGCTGGTGCAACTTAAGCAGCGGGACAGTGGTGCTTGGCACGAAGTGCAACGGTTGTTTCTGGTCAAGAATGACTGGCCGACTCCTGATGAGTAAAAGCCAGCCAATCTTTTGCTGATGGCGCCGAACTCATAGAAGAAATCGGCTGATTGTGCAGCAAGCCCTTATAAGCTGCGCTCGGTGCGGCCACCGGAGCGGGCCAGGTAACCCGAGCCATGTTCACAGAGCAAAGCGCCGCGCTGCACGGCCGGCAACGCATCCAAACCATCGCGCAAGGCATAGGCCTGATAACCCAACTGTGACAACAAAAACACCGCACTGGCGCTGCGTTTACCGCTGTCGCAGTAGCACAGGTAGGTGTGGGTTTTGTCGAGCAAACGGGCCTTCAGCCGCAGTAAATGCAAGGGCATATTTAACGCCTGCTGCGCATGGGTGTGCTCGTACTCTTGCTGCAGGCGCACATCCAGCCATTGCGCACCGGCAGTCAACAAACGCGTGGCCTCACCAAAGGACACTTCATCAACCACCGGGGCCTTTAGCAGCGCAAAAAAATCTTGCCGATCCAGGCGCAGCACCACGCCATCCTCCAGCATGGTGACACTGGCGTTACGGGGTAAATCGGCCAGCAAGGCTTCCTCACCAAAACAGGCACCCACTTCAAGTTCGGCCAACACTTGGTGAGCGCTGCCGGCGCCGCGAATCACTTCGGCGCGGCCGCTCTTAAGAAAATAACAACAGTCGCCAATCTCACCTTCACTCAACACAGAGCTGCCCGAAAGCAGCTCAAGACGCTGTAAACGCTCGAGCATGGCGCGCACATTAGACGGCGGCACCCGGTTAAAAATGGGATTTTCCAGCAAGCGTTCGATCCAGTCAATGTCTTCACCGGTTGAAGCCAGTTCCAGCAACAGGTCGTGATAGGCCGAGCGCCAGGTCAACAAGCGCGTCAACGTGGCGCTATCGAGCACCAACAAGCTGACATCGGTGAGCGCGCGCACCTCATGCAGGCGCGGCAAACTGGGCGACAGTGGATGACAGCTCGCCTCAGTGCCAGCCTGCAACTCGTGCTCAAGCCCAGCTTCATCGCGCAGCAGCAGGGTCCCAGACAGCAGGTAATAGGTGTGCCGGGCTTTATCGCCCTGACGAAACAACAGCTGACCGGCGAGCAAATGCTGCGGCACCAACTGGCTACGCAGTTCGCGCCATTGCTGCTCGGACAGCGCATTAAGCGGTGTCAGGCTGCGAAGTTGCTCGGGGTTTAATGGCTCGCTCATGGCAATATCCAGCTTCCGTGGATCGACACTCAGGTTTTATCTCGACGCTAACCAGCATTTTTTGCCCGGTTAATTTAGGGAGCCAACAACGCTCGTCGGCCTTGCAAACCACCGGTATGCACGAACAACACACGTGTTGCTGGTGCAAAGTAACCGGCCTCAACTTGCTGGCGCAATGCCAGCAAGGCTTTTGCCGTATATATAGGTTCAAACTGGACGCCGCTGGATTGCTCGGCGGCGCTCATAAAGGCCAGCAACTCGGGGTCAACCCGGGCAAAGCCGCCGCGGCAAGCGTCGACTAGATGGTAGCCCTGATTAGCCATTCCAGCCTCAGCCAATAAGGCCGCGATTTGCCTATCAGTACCATGCCCCGCCGGCACCGCCAGGGCGGCATAGACCAGGTGCTCGCCCGCTTCGGCAATCACCAAACCTGCAGCCGTGGTGCCAGTCCCGGCCGCCAACCACCAGGCGTCATAGTCAGTCCAACCCAACGTATCCAGCTGGACCTGCACCTGCTGGCGCAAACTTGCGCAACTGTGCGCGGCTGGCAAGCCCAGCCCACCTTCGGCCACGGCAAATAAATCTGGATAACGCTGCTGCCAGGGCAGCCAAAAATCGGCCTGATGCCGGGCCCGATAACCGCCATAACCGAGCCAGTGCAACTGCATACCCATGGCTTGCAGGTCGCGCACCGTCGGGGTGTCTTGCGGCTCGCCGCGCAGCAGGCCAACCACCGGAAAATCAAAGCGTTTACCGGCACCGGCCAAAGCATGCAGATGATTGGAGTGTGGTCCGCCAAGGCTGATCAGCCCGCTAAACCCGGCCTTGGCGGCGGCAGTCAAATACGGCGCCAACTTGAACCATTTATTACCGGAGATCAGCGGGTCAATCAGTTCGAGGCGCAGCACGGCCAACTCAATTCCGGCCGCGCGCGACCAGTCAAACTCCAGGGATTCAAGCGGGGCCTGCGGCTGCCAGTGTGGAATGACTAATGGCAAAGGTTAACCCGCAGTGCGCAAGGGACTCTTGCTCTTGTGCCGCGCACAGCAATTAGATTGCCCCAATACGAAACGGCTCGGGGCATCGACGCGGTCCAGCGGCATGCCGCAACGCTCACCGCTGGGCAATAGGCCCGCGCAGGTGGGCGATTGATAGTGTGCATGCCACTCACGGTACTGCGCCTCGCTGACAAAGCATTTGGCCGCCACATAAGCCATGGGATTGTCTTGATAACGCACCACATCGGCCAACGGAATAGTCAGATGGCCGGCGCCTGGGTGATACACCACAAACACCACGCCAAGTTTGGATAATCGCTCCAGCACCTCCTCACTGCCCTGCCCGGCGAACTCGTCACGCTCACGCTTGAGGCGCACGACCTCTTGCTCCAACTGGGTATCCAGTTCGTTGCGGTAGGCCAGTTCGACATCGCGAATGGCAATCTGCTCTTTGTACTCAACCACCGCCGCCGCCACCTTGGCTTGCAACTCGCTTTCAAACTGGCGCCGCAGGATATCGGCCTCGGTTTGCGCATGCTGCTCAAGTGCCCGCAGTTGCCCGCTCATTTGCTCACGACTGCTTTGAAAACCCTCAGCTTGGCTGTTCAGTTGGGTTTTGAGGCTGAGGTTCAACTCTTCCTGCTGGCGCAAGGTCTGCTGCATCGCCTGCAGCTGGGTTTGAAGTGACAGGTTTTGCTCATCGCTGGCCTGGCGAGACTTGCCCACGTCTTGCTCGTCGCGCAGCGCTAATTGCTCTTTGTACTCCAGCACCGCCACGGCCACTTTCGCCTGCAACTCAGCCTCAAACTGCCGTCGAAAAATGTCCGCCTCGGTTTGCGCGTGCTGTTCAAGGGCGCGTAGCTGGGCAGTCATCAGCTCCCTACCGCTCTGAAACTCATCGGCCTGGGCGCTCAGTTGCGCCTTAAGACTGCTGTTTAGCCCCTCCTGCTGGCGCAGCGCCTGCTGCAAAGCTTGCAACTGAGTGTGCAACGCCTGGCTCTGTTCGTCACTGGCCATGCGGAACTTGCCCAGCTCTTGCTCATGTTGCTGGGCTAGGCTACTGATTCGCAAGCGTTGCTGCTTGATTAGCTGAGCCGCCTTAACACGCTGCTCTTGATCAACCTTCTCAGCCTGCGCCTGGGCTTGCTGCTCGGCCTGTAACTGCTGTGGATCGGCCGGATGCCAGTGATCTTCGACAGCCATCTGCAGGCGCTCGGCAGCGAGAACTTGCGGCGTATCATCCTCGACCAACAAGCCCATATGATTGCGTTTAACCGCATCACGCAGCAGCGCCAAATCGTTGTGCCCAGGGCTCAGGCTCGGGTCCCACAGGTGCATTTGATGCCAGGACACCGGGCATTGGCTGCGACAGGCCAAGCGGATTGGTCCGGCGCCCAGATCCGGCCCACGCCCGGCGTTCTCGGCCAGATGCCGTAGCGGAATATTCCAGCCGCTATCGGCAGCACCCTTTTCGTCAAAATCGAGATAAAAGAACACCGCCGAGCGCACCAACAGACGCGGATTAATCAACAGATAAGCCATGCGCATCTGCTGATCGGCGTATTCGGGCATGTTGACCACACCGTCGAGCAGCGCTTCAAACTCGGCAAAGAGCATTTCCTTGCAGACGCCGCCACGCTCACTGAAGAACATCACGGCTTCGACCATCTGCGGTTTTTTCTGCAGGCTCATGAACATTCCTCTAAACCGACCAAGCACCCGGCGCCGCAACCAACATTCAACCCGCCAAGTGCGAACCTGAACAGTCAAACGTCAGCCTGTGCTTTACAAGTTTAGGGGAAAATCACCGACGGGCAATGTGACTGGGTTGGCAGTCGCCCTGCCGCTAAGCCGCAGAGAACCTGCGGCAGGCAAAAACTGTGATGCGGTCGGACAGTGCCGCGCAGCTGGCTGGCGCAGCAAGTACTTGCTCGGCAAGCCTTGGCCCAATCACTGGTTCAACAACGGCTACCTAGGCGCCACAGCCAAAGCGTTGCAGCAGCAGTGGCTGCAACGCCGACCTAGCGTAGATAGGTACTTACAACCCAGCCGCCAAACGCGAGCCCTGATTGATCGCACGCTTGGCATCCAACTCAGCGGCCACGTCCGCGCCACCAATCAAATGCACCTTTTGCCCGGCGGCTTCCAGCGCGGCCTGCAACTCACGTTGCGGGTCTTGGCCGGCGCAGATAATCACCGTATCCACGGCTAGCAACTGCGGCTCGCCAGAGGCAATCCGCACATGCAAGCCGGCGTTATCGACCTTCAGGTACTCAACGCTGTTGAGCATTTGCACGTTTTTGTTCTTCAGCCCGGCGCGATGAATCCAGCCGGTGGTTTTACCCAAGCCATCACCGACCTTGGATTTCTTGCGCTGCAGCAAGAACACCTCGCGCGCCGGTGCATGCACCTGAGCCTTGATGCCGGCCACCCCACCACGGGCAACCAGATCGGTATCGATACCCCACTCTTTCCAGAAAGCCTCGCGATTGAGGCTGGTGGCTTCGCCCTGATGGGTGATGAACTCCGACACATCGAAACCAATGCCGCCGGCGCCGATCACCGCAACCCGCTGACCCACTGGCTTGCGACCGAGGATGGCATCCAGATAGTTGATTACCATCGGATTATCCACACCGTCGATTTCCGGGGTGCGTGGCGCAATGCCGGTGGCCAGGATGACTTCATCAAAACCGCCTGCGGCCAACTCAGCCGCATTGACGCGAGTATTCAGGCGCAGCTCAACACCAGTGGTTTCAAGCTTGCGTTTGAAGTAACGCAAGGTTTCCACGAACTCCTCTTTGCCCGGCACCCGTTTGGCCACATTGAACTGACCACCGATTTCACTGGCCGAATCAAACAAGGTCACCTGATGACCACGCTCAGCCGCCACTGTGGCGGCGGCCAGGCCCGCCGGACCGGCGCCGACCACGGCAATCTTCTTCACCTGTATGGTTTTGATGTAGTTCAATTCAGTTTCGTGGCAGGCACGCGGGTTAACCAGGCAACTGGTCAGCTTGCCGCCGAAGGTGTGATCCAGACAAGCTTGGTTACAGCCGATACAGGTGTTGATCTCATCGCTACGGCCAGCGGCGGCCTTATTGACGAACTCCGGGTCGGCCAGGAATGGCCGCGCCATGGAGACCATGTCGGCGTCGCCTTCGGCCAACACTTGTTCGGCGATTTCGGGCGTATTGATACGGTTGGTGGTGATCAACGGAATGCTGACTTCACCACGCAACTTGGCGGTAACCTTGGTGAAGGCCGCGCGCGGCACCTTGGTAGCGATAGTAGGAATGCGTGCCTCGTGCCAGCCGATCCCGGTATTGATGATGGTCGCACCGGCCTGCTCGACGGCCTTGGCCAGCAGCACGATTTCGTCCCAGCTGCTGCCGCCCTCGACCAAATCGAGCATCGACAGCCGATAAATAATGATGAAGTTTGGCCCGACCGCTTCACGCACCCGACGGATGATTTCCACCGGCAGGCGCATACGGTTTGCGTAGCTACCGCCCCAGCGATCGGTGCGCTGATTGGTGTGCAAGGCCAGAAACTGGTTAATGAAATAACCTTCCGAACCCATGATTTCGACGCCGTCATAGCCGGCCACTTGCGCCAGCGCCGAGCAGTTAACGAAGTCCTGGATCTGCTGCTCGATGCCCGCCTCATCCAACTCGCGCGGCTTGAACGGATTGATTGGCGCCTGGATGGCGCTTGGCGCTACCGACTGCGGGCTGTAGGCATAACGGCCAGCATGGAGAATCTGCATGCAAATTTTGCCGCCTGCTTCGTGCACGGCTTGCGTGACGATCTTGTGCTTCTCGGCCTCCTCCAGCGTGGTCAGCTTGGCCGCG
>JAIERD010000264.1 GCA_019747155.1 Pseudomonadaceae bacterium | reverse complement strand
TGGGGAGAGGCATAACCGTGCCTCAGTGTGCCTTGGCTGTAAAATATGTCAAACGAAACAGTTGGTTGTGTTGATAATATCCGATCAAATCGCCTTGGATTGATCCGCCGGCAGGTTTTGCCGACGGGTAAGGGTATCGAACCTTGTCGGGGTTACTGGGCGGCTTGCTGGTTAAGTTGTTTGATATCCACCTGCTTCAGCGCCGCATTGAACTGCTCTAGCGCCTGCTTGCCAGCGGTTGAGTTGGTGAAGCACACATGCAGGGTCTTATCCTCAAGTGGCTTGCTGTTGAACTGCAATTTGCTGGCTAGGGGTTTCAGCTTGGCGCTGGTCTGCAGCAGGTACTGCATGACGTTCTGGTCTACTACGGCGAGGTCGAAACGGCCATTCGCCAGCTTCAGCAGGTTTAATTCATCAGAAGTGGCGGCGTCGGTTTTGAGTTCGCCGGCGGCCACCATTTTGTCGAAGTCGGCGGTATTGACGTAGCCGGCCACTACGCCAATTTTGACGCTTTTGAGGTCGGCCAGCGAGCCCCAGCTAATGGGTTTTGCGCTCTGCTCGGCAAAGCCCAATGGACCGTTGCCAATTGGCTCGGAGAACAGGCAAGGGCTGCTGGGGTCGGCGTACTCTGGGAAATAGCCAATGAAGCTGGCATCGCTGCGGGCGGTGTCGACGGCGCGCTGCCAAGGCAAAAACTTGAAGTTGACGTTGGCGCCGGCCTTCTCGAAAACGGCCTTAACCACTTGTGACGAAATACCTTGTTTTGCGAGCTTTTCGCCGGTGTAAGGCGGCCAGTCGAGGCTGGCTAGATTGAAGGTTTCAGCCATTGCTGGCGCGGCGAGGCCGACCAATAAGCAGGCGCTGAGTCGCGCATTGCGTAGCCTTTGCATGGGTGGTTTTCCTTGTGGGTGGCCCGTGAATAACTCTAGGTTAGTTCTTCTCGGCTCGCCAAGGATGTCGCGCTGGTGAGTCTGGGAAATACTGCTAGACCTATAAGGTTCCCACCCGAAAAGAGCATCGACCATGAACCTAAAATTACTCTGCCAGGGGCTGCTGTTTGGCGGCTGGCTGGCGTCCGTCAGCGCCCACAGTGAGCCGCTAGAGGTGCTCACTGAAGACTATCCGCCATTCAATATGATGGCCGCTGACAATAAAATCAGTGGCTTATCAACCGAGATCGTTGAAGAGTTATTCAAGCGGGCCGGGGTTGAGTACAAAATCAAGCTGCTGCCTTGGAAGCGCGCATACGAGCAGACCCTGAACACGCCCAACACGGTGCTCTATTCCACCACCCGCACACCTGAGCGCGAAGAGTTGTTCAAGTGGGTGGGGCCGCTGGTGAGTAACAACTGGGTGTTCTTTGCCAAGTCTGACTCGGCGCTTAAAGTCACCAGCTTGGACGATGCCAAGCAGTATTCCGTTGGGGGCTATTACGGGGATGCGGTGGCTGAATACTTGGCGGCCCAGGGTTTCAGTAAATTGCAGTTGGCACCGAATGACCGCTCTAATGCCAAAAAACTCGACGCCGGACGCATTCAGCTCTGGGCCACTGGCGAATACCTGGGGCCATATCTGGCAGCCTTGGAAAAGGCCGCGCCACCCAAGGTGATTTTTACCTTCAGGGAAACGCAAATGAGCTTGGCCTTCAATAAAAGTGCACCGGACGATCTGATCCTAAAGCTTAATGAGACGCTTGAGGTGATGCGCAAGGAAGGCGTTATCGACGCGCTCAATGCCAAATATCATTAGCAGCGGCAGTCGCGCTACGGCTCAAAGCGCGCTATATACGGCGGTACAGAGCGCCATAACAGCGAGCATGTATCCACGGTCGGGCTGATAGCGAGTCTGGGCATAAAGGGAAGAGTGTCTTCGCTTGTGGCGCATAGCAAAAAAATGGCCTGCAGATGCAGGCCATTTTAGTTGCGGCGCAAAGCTTGTTGGCTTAACGGATACCGCTGCCGCTCAATGACTCCGGCGACCATTGCATGTTGGTTAGGTCTGGGATGTATTTCACGCCGCCGTAAGGGCCGGTCATGCCAGTGATGTTGTAGCTGCCGCCAATCAGGTCATAAATCATATGGGCAGGGCCCACCGGTACTTTCACGTCATAGCTCGGCGCCAGAAATGCCAGTGAACCGCGAAACAGTCCGCCGCGCGCATCGTATTCATCGGACGCCACTGCAGCCCAGGTATCTTCGTCGAGGAAGAAGGTGCGTTTTTGGTAAATGTGGCGCATGTCTGGCTTTAGAGTGCCCTCGACCACCCAGACACGGTGCAACTCCCAGCGTACTTTTTCGGGGTTAACAAAGTTTGGGGTGGTCATTTTGCCGACGTCGGTGTCGTAGACAATGGCGTAGCTGTTGTAGGGCACATACATCTCTTTCTTGCCGACCAGTTTCCAGTCGTAGCGATCCAGGGCGCCGGAGAAGACAAAGGAGTCATCGTAGGTGGAGGCGCCAGCCGAGCCTGGGTTCGGTGTGTCATAGGACAAGTCGGGGGCGAGTTTTACCCGGCGCTGTCCTGGTAGGTATTGCCAGCCACGCCGAGGTTGGGCCAGGGGATCTAGGGCATCTTGCACCAGCACCGCCTCACCTGCGCGGCGAGCCGGCGCGGTGTAGGCGACCTTGACCCGGTAGAAAATTTCTTTCGGGTCGCTGACGGTGGTGCGCGCTGGGTCCTGATAGAAAGGGTAGTTGATGGTGGCATCGCCCGTGGTAGCCAGGGTCGCGGTGCCGGCACTGTCGACGTTCCAGTTGTCATACTTGCTGTTAGCGGTGCTGCCTTGATAGCGCAGCAGGTGGTTCCACATGGCTTCGCTGCCGCTGGCCGGAATCGGGAATGGTGTGCCGGGCAGGGCATTGGCAATACCGACGCCGCCACCGGTAGCGGTGGCATTGGCCGCGTTCTTCACGCTGTTGTCGAGCACCCATTGTGGCAGTGCGGCTGAGCGATGAGTTGGATAAACATCTAGTTTGAAATCAGGGAAGCGTTTAAGCAGTTCGGTGACGGTCGCGGTCAGGCGCTCAGGATGTTGTGCGGCATTTTTGCCGTCGATTACCTGCGTCGGTTTTTCATCGGCATAGGGGTTCGGGCGCATGCTGTCGCCGCTGGTAAAGCCGGCCGGTAGGGTGGTATTGCCGCCAGTGTATTCGGGAATGCTGCCGTCGGCGTTGGCGGCTTTTTCGGCGCCTAGCTGTGTCAGGCTTTGCCCCAGTTTGGCCACTTGGTCGGCGGGCGCCGCAGCCTGTACCGCATAGCTAAACCCCAGTGTTGCAGAGGCAGACAGCAGAATCAGTGGTAATCGCATTGAACAGCTCCTTCGCTTTGGAAATCTTCAAATTCTGTGCCCTCTATATTAGTTGCAGGCTTACAGAACGAGGCAGTTGTATCTTTATTGCGGTGTGGTATCGGCCGCTTAACCTCACAGGTGAGCGTAGCTTGGGTTTTATTATTTTGGGGCCAGCGGGTCCGATTGCGGCAGCTGGTTGGTCCTCTTCGTAATTTGCGCGTTGTGGTGAATGAGCGGCGACTGGCTCAGGTGCAGGCTAATCTGTTGTCCAGTGCGGCCAAGGTCTCTGCGGCGGGCGCGGTGGTATGCCTGTTGGTTCATGAGCCAGCGTCCAGGGTCTCGGGCATTGATGATGTTAAAACCCGCATATTCAGTAAACTTGCCCTGGCTGATACCAGTAATAGCCGGCAGAAAGGTGGCGTCGGGCTTGGTTTGGCTATTCTCACGGAGTTGCTAGAACGCATGCACGGACGTATCGGTTTTGCTAGTACCTTCTGGTTTGAGCTTCCCATCCATTCAGCGTCGACACGGCGGACCAATTTATGAGCAAACATCCGGGTCATCCTCAGACGCCGTCTAACGAGCCTGGTCGACTTGCCGCTCTGCTTGCCTTCGAGCTGTTGGATACGCCAGGCGAAGCAATGTTCGACAACATCACCACATTGGCGGCGCAGATCTGCAATACCCCGATTGCGCTGATTTCATTGATTGATGCCGAGCGTCAGTGGTTTAAGAGCCGTGTAGGTTTGGGGGCGAGCGAGACGCCACGGGAGCTGGCTTTCTGCGCGCATGCGATCAACCGCGACGAGCTTTTCGAAGTCGAAAATGCGCTGCTTGACCCACGCTTTCGCGATAACCCACTGGTTACTAGCGATCCTGATATTCGCTTCTATGCCGGTATGCCGCTCAGTGATGGGCTGGGGCATAACCTTGGCACTTTATGTGTGATTGACCGCCAGCCGCGTCACCTCAATGAACTGCAGCGTCAAAGCTTGAAACTGCTTGCGCAACAAACTGTGCAGCTCTTCGAGCTGCGTCTGCAGTCACGGCATCAGCGCGAGCAGGTCGCCGTGTACAAGGCCATGCTGGGTAGCGCGGGTACTGCGGTGCTAGTGGTCGATCCAGCGGGGTTGATTCAGCAAGTCAGCCCAGGCGTGGCAATGTTGCTGGGCTACAGCGCCGATGGCCTGCTTGGGCGACAGCTGGAGTTGCTTCTGCCGCGTAATGATCGCCATCTGCCTCATGATGCGCTGCGCTCAACACTTGCTCAAAGCAGCAGCCAGCATCAACTGCATGAAGTGCAGATGCTACATGCCTCTGGCCATGCAGTGCCGGTGTTGCTGAACCTGTCCCCCATCTGTCTGGAAGGTAAGTTCGACCTGGGCTATCTGTGCATTGCTCATGATCTGAGCTATCGCGAAGAGGCTCTACAGCGCTTGCAGCTGCTTACGGCTCAACTGCCAGGAATGGTCTATCAGTTCCAGCTATTCGAAGACGGTCGCAGCTGCTTCCCCTACGCCAGCCAAGGCATTGAAGGTATCTATGGGGTCACGCCCGAGGCGGTTACGAACGATGCCACTGCCGCATTCGTCCTGATTGATCCCGATGATGTGCAGGCAGTGAGCGACAGCATTGCCAGCTCAGCCGCCAACCTTGACATATGGCATCAGGAGTACCGAGTCTTACACCCCACTAAGGGGCTCATCTGGGTTGAGGGGCGTGCTGCGCCACAGCGTTTTCACGACGGTAGCGTGATATGGCATGGCTTTATCAGCGATATCACTGAGCGCAGGCGCCTGGAGCGGCTGAAAGGCGAATTTGTCTCCGCCGTAAGCCACGAACTGCGCACACCGCTGACGTCCATTACCGGTTCACTTGGCCTGATTAATGGCGGTGCCCTGGGGCCGGTGCCCGATACCATAAAAGACATGCTGGCGATTGCCGAAGGCAACAGTCGCCGCTTACGTCAGTTGATCGATGACCTGTTGGATATGGACAAGCTGATTGCGGGGAAAATGACCTTTGACCTGCAACCGATAAAGCTCAATGAATTGCTTGCAGAGTGCGATGCCAGTCTTCAGGGCTTCGCTCAGCAGGTTGGCGTGCGTCTACTGCATACAGCTTGTTCAGAGCTGCAGGTGTTGGCTGACGCTCAGCGTCTGCATCAGGTGCTGAGCAACCTGCTGTCCAATGCCCTGAAGTTTTCTCCGCCGCAAGGGGAGGTTCGCCTTTACAGCGAGCTGGTGGGGCAATCTGTGCGCATTTTGGTGAGCGATCAAGGTCCTGGAATACCTGCAGATTTCACCGCACGGATATTCGAAAAATTCGCCCAGGCCGACGCGAGCGACCGCCGGCAAAAAGGCGGCACTGGCCTGGGGCTGGCCATCAGCAAGGAGCTGATTGAGCGCATGGGGGGCAGTATCGGCTTTGTCAGTGGATTGCAGCAGGGCAGCATCTTCTGGATTGAGCTGCCACTGCACCATCAGGAAAATGCGTTATGAGTTCACTCGAAAAGCGCTTATCCCAGCTGCCTCGCAGGATGCCTCTGGTTGTGCTGCTCTGCGGTTTGCTTGCCACGGTGGGTGCCTGGTATGGCTTGCGCGCCAGCCAACAAGCGGCAGCTGAGTTGCACTTTCAGCAGCTCGCCGACGAGGTGGTAGCAGCCATCGAAAAGCGCATGAATAACCATCGACAGATTTTGTTGGGGGCGGCGGGCTTGTTCGAAGCCAGTGACTTGGTCACCCGTCAAGACTGGCGGCACTACGTGCAGGGGCTTGACTTGGATGCTAGCTATCCAGGCATCCAGGGGCTGGGCTTTAGCCAGGTGATTCGTCCCGAGCAATTGGCCGACTTTGAGGCTGATGTGCGGCGTGAAGGATTTGCTGATTTTACTGTGCGTCCCCCTGGCCCTCGGGATTTATACACCTCGATCCTTTTTCTAGAGCCGTTTAGCGGGCGCAACCTCGCCGCCTTCGGCTTTGATATGTACTCCGAACCCATTCGCAGAGCCGCCATGCGCCAGGCCGCACAAATGGGCAAGGCGCAGCTCAGCGGTAAAGTGACACTGCTGCAAGAAACCGCCGGCCCGGTACAGGCTGGGTTGCTGATGTATGTACCGGTTTACCGCTCAGGCCTGCCATTAAGTAACGAGAAAGAGCGTCTCGAAGCGTTACGCGGTTTTGTGTACAGCCCGTACCGAGTGAGCGATCTGATGAGCGGTATTCTTGACGGGCGCAAGTTGCAGATTGATTTTGCTTTGTTTTCAGATTCCAAAGTCGATCATCAGCAACAGCTTTTTGTCAGCGATCCGCGTGTCGAGTCAGGCAGCGCGGCATTAAGTCAGGCAACGCTTCAATTGTTCGGTCAGACCTGGACCTTGGCCTTCTACGCCCAACCAGGGTTCTTCGCGCGCTTCCATCAGGGGCAAGAGATTCTCCTGCTGCTTGGCGGCATCATCAGCGTGCTGCTGTTTTTCCTCACCCGAACGCTTGCCCAGGGTCAGCAGCAGGCGCTTGCACTGGCCAGCGAGATGACCGTTCAGTTACGCAGCAGCGAGGTACGGCTACAGCGCGTGCTGAAGGGGGGGCATGATGGTTGGTGGGACTTGGATGTGCCAAGCGCAAGCTTTTATGCCTCGCCCCGCACATGGCAGATGCTCGGTTACCCCGAAGAGGGGCCCCAGCCGCCTTTCAGCGATTGGACACAAATGGTTAATCCCGATGATCTGCCTGGGTTGCAAGGCCTGCTGCAACCATCGGCGGGCGAAACTGAAAAATACCTTAACCATGAATGTCGGTTATTGACGCACGACGGCCATAGCTTGCCGGTGCTGATACGGGCGCTAATCCAATATTCAAGTGACGGCCAGATGATGCGTGCCAGTGGCACAGCCATGGATCTCAGCGAGCAGAAGCGTATTGAGCAACTGAAGAGCGACTTTGTATCGACTGTCAGTCACGAGTTGCGTACCCCGTTGACGTCCATCTCTGGTTCGCTCGGCCTGGTCAATGGCGGGGCGTTAGGAGTCGTCCCCGAGATCATGCGGCCGATGCTGGAAATCGCCCAGCAGAACAGCCAGCGCCTTAGTCACTTGATTAACGATCTGTTGGACATGGACAAGCTTGCCGCCGGTAAGCTCAGCTTTGAGCTAAGCAACTTAGCACTGGCCGCAGAGCTAGAGGAGGCCGTGAGCTGCAATCAGTCATACGCCAGCCAGCATCAGATAGTGCTGCAACTGGATCCTATCCCCGCGCTCCAGGTTCGAGCTGATGCTCTGCGCATGCAGCAGGTGTTGGCCAACTTCCTTTCAAATGCCATTAAATTCTCCTCGGCTGGTGGCCAGGTTCGCCTGCACGCGACCCTGCGTGATGGTCGGGTGCGGGTCAGCGTGACGGATCAAGGTAGTGGTATTCCCGAGCATTTCCGCAGCCATATTTTCCATAAATTCTCTCAGGCCGAAAGTGGCGACCAGCGGCAGAAAGGCGGTACCGGGCTGGGGCTAGCCATCAGCAAAGAATTGATCGAGCGTATGGGCGGCCTTATCGGCTTTGACTCGCAGGAGGGGCATGGCAGTACCTTCTGGTTTGAACTACCGGTTTTACTTGCCAGCAGGCCAGCACCCGATCTGCAACGGCCAACTATTTTGGTTGTAGAGGATGAGGCCGATATTGCACTGTTACTGCAAATGCTGCTGCAGGGGGCTGGGTACCGCGTATTACTGGCGCATAGCCTTGCTGAGGCCCGAGAGTTACTTGAACTCGAATCGGTAGCCGCGATTACTTTAGATTTACGCCTGCCCGATGGTAATGGAGTGGAATTCATCCAGGAATTACACCGCGATGTTACCTTCCGTGAACTGCCTATTTTGGTGATCTCGGTTGCGAGTGAGCAAGGTCAGCTGAGCCTTCAGGGAGGCTTACATGTGGTGGAATGGTTGGACAAACCGATTGATCCCGCTCGTTTATTGAGTGGCTTGCGCAGGGCGCTCAGTGGCATGCATGAAAAGCCACGCATTCTGCATGTTGAAGATGATGCCGACCTGCGGGGGGTGATTGCGGAGCAGGGGCGTCACCTGGCGGAATTTATAGGCGTAGCCACTTTAAACGAAGCCCGTCAGCGTCTAAGCGCCGGCAGTCTGGATTTGGTTCTACTGGACTTAAACTTGCCCGATGGTAATGGCCTTGAGCTTATAGAAGAGATTCATCAGCTCTGCCCTGGGCTACCGATAGTCGTCCTATCGTCGACAGAGCTGTCTACCGAACAACTGAGTCGTGTCGAAGCGGCGCTCGCTAAGTCCAGAACGGAGGTTCAAGACTTCCTCGATATTCTGGCCCGGCTGCTGCCTACCAAGGAGAATGGAAATGCCTGACCTCAAACGGATTTTGCATGTCGAGGATGATCTCTCAATCCAGGCAGTTGCCAAGGTTGCACTGGAAGCAGTTGGTGGTTTTACGGTGCTGAGCTGTAGTAGTGGTCAAGCTGCCCTCGACCAAGTCCAGGGATTTGCTCCTGATTTCATCTTGCTGGATGTCATGATGCCCGGCATGGACGGCCCGCAAACGCTTGAGCGACTTGGGCTGTTGGTCGACATAAGGCAAATTCCAGTGGCGTTCATGACCGCAAAAGTTCAGCCAAATGAGATTGAGCACTATCGCAGCCTTGGCGCGCGTGATGTCATCATCAAGCCTTTTGACCCTATGCAACTGGCTACTCAAGTTCGTGCAATTTGGAGCCTGTCTCGTGGATAAGCGACAACAGCAAATGGCTGATTTACAGGCGCATCTGCAACAACTGGGTGAGCAGTTCTCACAGCGATTGCGTGAAGAGCTGCCGCAACTGGCAGACAAAGCGTTGCAACTGCAGGCGTGCGTCGACCCGGGCGAGCAACTGCAGCATTTAACTGAGCTGCGCGATCAGTTACACAAGCTGGCCGGCAGCGCTGGCACCTTCGGCTTCAGCGAATTAGGCGCGCGTGCGCGGGTGCTGGAGCAACAGACGCAGCAATGGCTGAGCAGTTTGGCGCTTCAGCGGCAAGGTCTACAGGGGCTGGTAGATGGATTGCAGCAACTTTCGAGTGTTGAGCAAGCCTCTCCTGCGCCAGTCGCGCCATTTCTCAACCCCCCCGGCAGTGGGGTGGCTCGTGACGGTGCTTATCGCGTCTATATTCTCGAAGATGAGCTCAAGGTTGGCGAGCTTATCCGGCTAACACTCAATACCTTTGGCTATCAGGCAGCACATTTTTCAACTATTGCGGCTCTCGATGTTGCATTGGCCGAACAGCTGCCGGATGCACTAATCATTGATGTAAATCTAGGTGATGGTCAGCAGAGCGGGTTGGATTACGCCGCTGCATTGCAGCAACGCCTGGAGCACCCGCTGCCGCTTTTGGTGCTCACAACCCAAAACGACTTTCACACTCAATTACAGGCGGCGCGCATTGGTGCAATGGGTTTCTTCAGCAAACCGGTTGATTTGGCAAAGTTGGAAAACCGCTTGGAGCGTTGTTTCAACCAGCAAAATGGTGTGCCCTATCGAGTGTTGATTGTTGATGATGACCGTGAGCTATCCAATCGATACCGCTTGGTATTGAGTGCGGCTAACATGCTGGTCGAAGTCGTCAACGATCCTCTGCAATTGTTTGACACGATGGCCAGTTTCCATCCCGAAGTGTTGGTGTTGGACGTCAACATGCCCGGCTGCTCCGGTCCAGAGCTGGCGCAGATGGTTCGCTTCAATGACGACTGGTTGCGAGTCCCCATCATTTATTTGTCAGCTGAAACCGATATTGCACTGCAGATGAGCGTTTTAATCAGAGCGGGGGACGACTTCGTTACTAAGCCGATCTCCGATAACAGCCTTATCGCCACAGTTTTTGCCCGCGCCCAGCGCGCTCGCCT
The DNA here is from genome assembly GCA_019747155.1 of Pseudomonadaceae bacterium. Lineage (GTDB taxonomy): Bacteria > Pseudomonadota > Gammaproteobacteria > Pseudomonadales > Pseudomonadaceae > Aquipseudomonas. The sequence continues at coordinate 863 of JAIERD010000264.1, read as the reverse complement.
GCTCAGTAATGCTCTGTCGCGCGATAGCCTAACCGGGTTGCTCAAACATGCTGACATCAAGGAACAGGTGGCTATCGAACAAGAGCGTGCACTGCGCAGTGGTAAACCAGCCAGCGTGGTCATGCTGGATATCGATCATTTCAAGAAAGTAAACGATACCCATGGTCATGCTGTTGGCGACAATGTCATACGCGCACTAGCCAACCTGCTTCGCCAGCGCTTGCGCCGAGTGGACAGCCTTGGGCGTTACGGTGGCGAAGAGTTTATGGCTGTGCTGCCGGATTGTAATGGCGAGCAGGCCGTAACTATCCTCGACGAAATTCGCCAGCAGTTCTCAAGCATTCGTTTTGCTGATGAGCAATCCGAGTTTCACGTGAGTCTCAGTGCTGGTGTTGCCTCTAACCATCAGCGCACTGCAAATGCGCTGATGGAGATGGCTGATCGCGGCTTGTATGCAGCGAAGAACAATGGTCGCAACCAAGTACGTTTGGCAGAAGACTAGCGGCCGCAGATAGGCTGCGGTTTATCCTGCGCCAATGAGCGCCAGTCCAGCGATGGCAAGCGAATCGCATCAGCTATTTATCATGCGGCTTGCCAGTGCTCGATGGCTCGGCGGATTGCCTCTGGGACAAGTTGGCCAAAATCCCTGTCTCACGCAATGCGCGCTGCATGGCTACCCACGTCTCGTGGGAAAGTAGCGGTACCCAAACCGCTACTCAAAAAATGTTCTCTGACCAGAAAAAGAAAAAGGCCAGCTCGAAGGCTGGCCTAACTCTATGATTTTTATGGTGGGCCCACACGGACTCGAACCGTGGACCAAAGGATTATGAGTCCTCTGCTCTAACCAACTGAGCTATGGGCCC
>JAIERD010000558.1 GCA_019747155.1 Pseudomonadaceae bacterium | reverse complement strand
TCTGATTGGCTGACCCAGGGCCCGGCTATTGAGGCCTTTGAGCAGGCGGTTGCACAGAGGTGCGACGCTCGTTATGCAGTGGCGGTGTGCAATGCCACGGCGGCCCTGCATCTTGCTTGTCTGGCGGCGGGCTTGGGCCCCGGTGATTGGCTTTGGACCAGCCCAAATACCTTTGTCGCTTCGGCCAATTGCGCACGTTACTGTGGCGCGCAGGTCGACTTTGTCGATATTGATCCTGTTACCTGGAACCTCGATGTTGAGCGTTTGGCGGCCAAGCTGGCGCAGGCCAAAGTGCTCAACCGTTTGCCCAAAGTGCTGGTGCCAGTGGCCTTCTCCGGACAGTCCTGCGATATGGCGGCCATTCGCCGTTTAGCCGATAGCTATGGGCTGTTGATTATCGAAGATGCATCGCATGCCGTGGGCGCGACCTATCAAGGGCGGCCGGTGGGTTGTGGTGATTATGCCGATATGACGGTGTTTAGTTTTCATCCGGTGAAAATCATCACCAGCGGTGAGGGCGGCATGCTGCTGACCAATAGTGCTCAGCTGCAGCAACGCCTGTGTCGTTTGCGCAGCCACGGCATCAGCCGCGACCCGGCGCAGATGGACGAGCCCAGTCATGGCCCGTGGTATTACCAGCAATTGGAGTTGGGTTTTAATTACCGCATGACCGACATTCAGGCTGCGCTGGGGCTCTCTCAGCTGGCCCGTTTGGACGATTTTCTGCAGCGTCGCCGGCAATTGGTCGCGCGTTACGATGCATTGCTGCAAGACTTGCCACTGCGCTTGCCGGGCCGCCAAGTGGGTGCCGAGTCGGCTTGGCACTTGTATGTGGTGCGTCTGCAATTGGGGCTGATCAAGCGCACTCATCGGCAGGTGTTTGAGGCCCTGCGGGCTGCGGGAATAGGGGTCAATCTGCATTACATTCCGGTGCATTTGCAGCCCTACTATCGCGACCTTGGTTTTTGCCCTGGTGATTTTCCGGCTGCCGAAGCCTATTACGCGCAAGCGCTGACCCTGCCTTTGCATGCAGGCATGCTTGATGCGGAGCAAGATCAGGTTATAGCCGTGTTGCGTCAGGCGTTAACGTGAGAGGGGGTCTATGAGCAGGCTGGCGATTATTCCGGCACGCGGTGGCAGCAAGCGTATCCCCGGTAAAAATATCAAGCCGTTCCACGGCAAACCCATGCTCGCTTATTCAATCGAGGCGGTGCAGGCCTCGGGCTTGTTTACGCGTATTGTGGTCAGCACCGATGATCCCGCCATTGCCCAGTTAGCGTTACAGCTGGGCGCTGAGGTGCCATTTAGCCGGCCGGCGCACTTGGCCGATGACCATGCAACCACGCTGGCGGTGATGCAACATGCAGTTGCCACGCTCGCCGGGCCTGGGACGGGGGTGGAGTATGTCTGCTGTGTGTATGCCACCGCCCCCTTTATTCAAGCCGCAGATTTGCAGCGCGGCTTTGCGCTGTTAGCCGCTCAGCCGAGCAAGTCCTATGCCTTTTCTGTGACTGACTTTGCCTTCTCGGTGCAGCGCGCCATCCGTATCGATGCGCAAGGTGCCATAGCGGCCTTGTATCCACAGTACCGTGAGGTGCGCTCGCAGGACTTAGAACCAGCATTTCATGACGCGGGGCAGTTTTACTGGGGGCGAACTGCTGCCTGGTTGCGCGCCGACCCGTTGTTTTCAGCGCTGGCGCTGCCGGTCGTGCTACCGCGGTATCTGGTTCAGGATATTGACACGCCACACGACTGGCGGCGTGCCGAGTTGATGTATCAGGCGCTGCTGGCCAGTGGGGAAATCAGCGTATGAAGGTACTGTTTCGAGTTGATGCATCAGCCGTCATGGGCATCGGCCACGTCATGCGTTGCTTGACACTGGCTAGGTCATTGCGCGCGCGTGGCGCTCAGGTGACGTTTGCCTGCCGGGCGTTAGATGGCAATCAGATCGAGCGTATCCAACAGGATTTTTGCGTGCTGTCTTTACCCACAACTTATGCCGGGGAACTGCACGGCTTAACCCCCGAAGCCCGCGTGTGCGCCGCCGCCGACTGCGCCGCTGTGCGTGCGGCAGTCGGCGAGTGTCACTTCGATTGGTGTGTGTTGGATCACTATGGGCTGGGCCTAGAATGGCAGCACCGGGTGATGAGTTTTTGCCGTCGTTTGTTGGTGATTGATGACTTGCCACAGCGTCAGCATGATTGTGATCTGTTGCTCGATCAAAACCTGCTTGACGAGCCCCCAGGTATTTATCCTGGTCGCAGTGCGCTGCGATTGTTTGGGCCGCGTTACAGCCTGTTGCGTGAAGAATTTTCTTATTACCGGGATTTACCACGGCCACAACAACATGAACCGCGTCCACGTGTGCTGCTGTTTTTTGGTGGCGGTGCCAGTGCGCAGGAGTTATTGCGCGTACTACCTGCACTGTTGTCGCTACCGCTGCTGCTGGACATTGTTATCGGTTCGGCCAGGCCTGAGCGCAGCGCGCTAGAGCAGCTTTTGCAAGGCCAGCCACAGGCCTGCTTGCACGTTAATACCGAACACATGGCTAAGCTGCTGCATGCCACCGATCTGTATGTTGGCTCGGGCGGTACCGTTACGTGGGAGCGTGCCTGCTTGGGCGTGCCGGGCGTGGTCGCGGCCTTGAGTCTTAATCAGCAGGCAATGAGCCGTGCTTGCGCCGAAGCAGGCCTGCAGGTTTATCTCGGCGAGAGCCATAAGTTACAGCCCGACGACTGGCAGAACGCGGTTAGCCAATTGCTTGCCCAGCCCGAGCGCTTGGCGCTAATGCGTCTGCGTGCCACAGAGCTGGTCGATGGCCTTGGTGTGATACGGGTTGTAGAGGCTATGGAGAGGCTACTTTGAGTAAGCGAATCGATGTTTTATGCAGCGATCCACAGCACCCGATCCGTGCGCGGTTGAGCGCTTGGTGTGAGCAGGCGGGGGCCCATCTATGTGGGCGGATCGACGAATTAACCGGTGGTGATTTTCTGTTTTTGGTCTCCTGTCAGGCATTGATCGACAGCTCACTACGGGCGCAATACCGTTATTGCCTCGTGCTGCATGCCAGCCATTTACCACTGGGGCGTGGGATGTCGCCGCATATCTGGCAGGTGCTCGCCGGTGTTAAGCGGATCGCAGTGACCTTGCTCGATGCCGTCGATCCGGTCGACAGCGGAGCGATCTGGCAGCAGCGCAGTTTTGCCCTACAGGGGCATGAGTTGTACGACGAGATCAACGCCAAGTTGTTTGATGCCGAGTTTGAGTTACTTGACTGGGCCTTGGCACATTGCGCCCACAGCCAGCCGCAAGCGCAGCAGGGCGAACCCAGTTATTACCCGCGCCGTTGCCGGGAGGACAGTCGAATTAATCCAGAACAATCGATTGCCGAGCAATTCGATCTACTGCGGGTCGCCGATACTGAGCGCTACCCGGCCTTTTTCGAGCTGCATGGATATCGTTACGAAATCGTGTTGAAAAAACTCGGGAGAAGCGCATGAGCAGTTTCCAGATTGGCTCCCGTTCGGTGGGTCGTGACTCACCGCCTCTAGTGATTGCCGAAGTGAGCGGTAATCACAATCAGTCCCTGGAGCGGGCCTTGGCGATAGTTGAGGCCGCCGCGCAAGCCGGCGCCCATGCGCTGAAGCTACAGACCTACACGCCGGACACCATGACCCTCGACTTGAATGTTGGCGAGTTTCAGATCAGCGATCCCCACAGTTTATGGGCAGGCAACTCGCTGTATGAACTCTATCGTCAGGCTTACACGCCCTGGGAGTGGCATCAGCCGATTTTCGAACGCGCGGCCGAGCTTGGCATGCTGGCGTTCTCCACGCCGTTCGATGACAGCGCGGTGGATTTCCTCGAAAGCTTAAATGTGCCGGCTTACAAAATCGCCAGCTTTGAAAACACCGATCTGCCGCTGATTCGCAAAGTGGCGGCCACCGGCAAGCCGATGATTATTTCCACCGGCATGGCCTCGGTGGCCGAGATCGACGAAGCCGTGCGTGCGGCGCGCGCAGCCGGTTGTGAACACTTGGTGCTGCTCAAATGCACTAGCACCTACCCGGCGGCGGCGGATAACTCCAACCTGCGCACTATTCCACATCTGCGCGAGCTGTTTGATTGTGAGGTGGGCTTGTCTGACCACACCATGGGCGTGGGCGCAGCGGTGGCAGCCGTGGCCTTGGGGGCCAGTGTGATCGAGAAACACTTCACCCTGAGTCGTGCTGATGGTGGTGTCGATTCGACCTTTTCCCTTGAACCGCAAGAGTTGCAGCTGCTGACCCTAGAAACCGAGCGTGCTTGGCGAGCGTTGGGGCAGGTGTCTTATGGCGCCTCGGCGGCCGAGCAGGGCTCGCGGGTTTTTCGTCGCTCGTTATACGTGGTGCAGGACATTGCCGAAGGCGAAGTCTTGAGCACGACTAACGTTCGGGCCATCCGTCCGGGATACGGTTTGCCAACAAAGTTTCTTGAGCAGCTACTCGGTATGCGTCTGAACAAACCGGTGCTACGGGGCACTGCACTGACTTGGGATATGTTCAAATGAGCCATAAAAATACCCCTGAAACGGTCGCGCAAGTGCCGGATGCTGAGCTGATTCGTTGGAAAACCAACGCGTGGCAAGACCCTAATATGGTGGCCTGGTACTCCGGGCGAATGCTGGAAAACACCGGCACTAATTACCTGAAAAACGCCATTGAGACGGACATCATTCAGCGCTTTGTCAGTGGTCGTGATGTTATCGATATAGGTACTGGCACCGGCCGAGCAGCCTTGCCATTGCTCCAGCAGGGTTATCGGCTCACTGGTATCGACAGTTCCCAAGCGATGCTCAATGAAACCCGTCGCCTGGCAGGCGAGGCACCAATTACCTTGAAAGTAGGCGATATTTTAAACTTGCCTTGCGCTGCCGCGAGCTTCGACTCAGCCGTTGCCCTGAATGTGATGGTGCACTTTCCCAACTGGCGTGAGGCGCTTGCCGAATGGCAGCGGGTGGTGCGCCCGGGTGGGCGGATTCTCTTCGATATCCACTCCAAGGACCATGTGCATGCTGCCTATGGCGAAGACCGCGAACAGTGGCCGCAGGCCTTGCAACAGACCAATGACCCTGCGGACTTTGCCAATTACATGGCGCGCCTGGATACCCGCGAGTTAATCGAACATGCTGATGCCGCAGGGCTGACGGTGTTGGCTGTCGTGCCCTATGGCGCTATTTTTGGCGGCGGCAATGTCAATTGGCTGTTGTATGAGCAACTCGAGCGCAGCCATAAATGGAAGCGGGTACTGTCATGGTTTGCCAGTGATCCGGCGTTACTGGAGTTAGGCTTATTTATCGAGCAGCAGTTGATTGGCCAGCTTTCTCCTTGTGTGGCGGGGCGTGTTTTTGTCGTGCTGGAAAACCGGGCTGACCCGCAGGCAAATAAAAGATTCGCAGAACACACCGCCGCTATCGACGCGGCCTTAGGGCAGCGTTCTTTCTCGGCACTCCAGCCATGGTTAAAGCTGTCGCTGGCTGACTGCGCCAGCGAGCTGCGGCGCTTGCTGCAGCCGCTGCGGGCGCGGCAGTTTTTTTTCAGCTTGTTTGATGTCTTGCTCGATCAGCAGCCCGACTACAAGTTCGACGGTTTATTACTGCCCGATGTGCTTGAGCAGTTATTGACTTGGCGCGCTTTGCGTCAGGCCGACACCCGCGCTATGGCCATTGCCAAGGGCTGGTCGGCGGCCTGTCCGAGCAGGACTATGCACGGTGTCGATGTCAGTCAAGGCAGCGCGTATTTTTTGCTCGAGTCACTCCTGACTGAGTATTTTGGTGTTTTCAGTGGGGAGCGCGCATGAAGCCAGTGGCAATTATCAGTCTTCTTTGGGGCGCACATTTTTCGGCGCTCAAGGCGTTTTTACAGCTTCGCGGCCCGCTGACCATTCTTACCGCCAAGTCGCAGATCAGTCAGCCACTGCTCGATTTGGCCAAAGAAAGCGGCAGCCAAGTGTTGGCATTGGAGGAGCTGCTGACGGCGGCCGATGTTGACCAAGCGCAGCTATCTGCCAAGCATATGCAGGAGGGCTTTTCCAACTATCTGGATGGCGTGGCCTGGCAAGCGCAATTTCCGGCAGAAGACTGCGCCCAGCTGCTGCCGCTCATTCAGCGCCGGCTAAGCGCCGATTTGCCAGTGACTGCCGTTTTGTTGGAGGCGCTCGAACTGGCCCATCAACGTTATCAGATCGATTTGCTGGTGGTCAGCGAGGACGTTCTGTTGATGGGCAAAACGCTGACTTTGTGGGCGCGAGCTAAGGCTATTCCAACCTTGCAATTAGCCCATTCGATTGCCCTGTGTGACCCCTATACGGTGCACTCCGAGTTACATGCCGATGTGCTCGCGGTGTATGGCCAGCGCGGTCTGGAGGGTTACTTGGATCTTGGTGTGGCGGCCGAGCGCCTGCGGGTGACCGGTAGCCCTGCGTGGGATAGTTATGCTGCACTGCGCGGACAGCGCGCGCAGGCGAATGCTTCATTGCGAGCTAAGCACGGTCTAAGTGCTGACTTACCTATTGTCGTGTTCGGCACAACCTGGGCCGCCAATCTGTCGGCCCAGGGTAACGAGAGCATTTACGGCGACAGCGTGTTGGCCTTTATCAGTGCCTGCGAGCAGCTGCGGCAGGCCGGGATTACCTTCAATGCGGTGATCAAGGATCGCCCGTCAAATCTCAACTTTGGCGAGCAGCGTTGCGTGCAATTGCTTACCGAGCTGGGTGCGGATGGCGAAAACTACTTCTATTCAGTCGAGGACACTCAGCTGTGGGCGGTTGCGGCCGATTTGCTGGTGGCGGTTGATTCCAATTACAGCGTGGAAGCCATGCAGGTTGGTACGCCAACGATCAATCTGCTGAACGCCGGCGGTATCTTACTCGGGCCGAGCTTTGAGGCCGAGACGGGCATTCTTGAAGCCGAGGCCCATGAGTTGGCCGAGGTGATGGGCCAGCTGCTTACCGACGAGCCATTGCGGGCCCGGCAGATTGAAAAAATGCGACTGCGTGCGGCACATTACAACTTAGGGATCGATGGCCAAGCATCCCAGCGGGTGGCGCAGTTGATGCTGGAGTTGGCGTCTGGCAGCGGCCAACAGGCCAAGCCTTATGTTTGGCAAGAGTACTTGGATGTGCAACACACCGAGGTCGAGGTCGAGTATCACGATACGGCCAGAAGCCCACTTATTGATGCCTTTCATGAGGCTCCTTCGTTCGTTCTGGATATTGGTTGTGCTGCCGGTGCCAACGGCCAGTTGCTCAAGCAGCGCTTCCCGCAGGCCAAAGTCTGGGGGATTGAAATCAATCAGGCGGCGGCACAACAGGCAGCGAAGAAGCTTGATCGAGTACTGATCGGTAAATTTGAAGCCTTTGATCTTGAAGCCGAAGGCATTGCTAAAGGCTCGCTAGACGGCGTGATCCTGGCAGACGTGCTGGAGCATATGTACAACCCTTGGTCTGTTCTTACGGCCTTGAAAGCCTACTTGAGTCCGCGCGCGCAAATTATTATTTCGATTCCTAATGTGCGTAATTTACGCTTAATGAATGCGCTGGCGGATGGTTATTGGGAATATGAGCCTGCGGGGTTGTTGGATATAACGCATATCCGATTTTTTACCTTGACCGAGTTTCGCCGGGTGCTCTTTGAGACCGGCTATCATATTGAGACGGTTTTATATTCGCTGGATGCCCAGCTGCAAGGCCTATATGTTGAAAATAAAGATAAAGCCTTGATTAACCTTCGTGCGGGTCGTATGATCTTGCATGATGTTACTCAGGATGAGTTGTCTGAGCTTTGCTCGTTACAGTTTATTATGCGCGTCGGTGTCGGTGAGTCGGCCGCTGATTTACTAGGTCGTTACAAATCACGTACGCGCGGCGCTGTTGCTGTGTCAGCAACGCCGGCAGCAGTTTTAAATGCTGATAATAAATTAGAGCAGTGGATGGGCGAGCGCTCATTAACCGATTGGCAAGTCTTAAAAGTTAGCGAGCAGTTGCGGCTGCATACAGGTGGCCCGCTACTTGCGGTGTTAGTTTTAGATCTGGATGCTGATGAGAGTAAGCTTCTAGCCACCCTGCAAAGTATTGAGTCTCAGTCGGGCCTTGAGGTCTCAATCACTGTGGTCGTTTTCTCAGCGGCAAAGCTGTCGGTTTTTGCTGAACGATCCAATGTGCGGTTTGTTAGCGTGACAGCAGAGGACTTCGTTGCCCGTATTAATGATGCGGTAAAAGATGCTGAGTTTGATTGGTTAATGTTAGTTGATGCGGGAGAGGTATTTGCCAGTGGCGGGCTGACTCGGCTCGCACTGGAGCTGTTGGACTCCCCTGCATGCCGGGCAATATGTGCGGATGAGTTTACCCGTTTGGCAGATGGGCGGCTTGGTGCGGTATTTCGCCCGGCATTTAATCTCGACTTGCTACTGAGCTTTCCCGCCGCCATGGCTCGTCATTGGCTGTTCAGTCGTGAGTGTTTTCTCTCGGTAGGCGGTTTTGATTTGTCTTTTAGCCAGGCGTTGGAGTTTGATTTGTTATTGCGTCTGGTCGAGCAGGGCGGCTTAAGTGGTTTTGCTCATGTCGCTGAACCGCTGATTATTACGTCTGCTGTACAGTTACTTGATAATGATAATGAAAAAGACACCATTCTTCGGCATCTGCGTATTCGCGGCTATCAAGCTGAATTTTTAGCGCACCTGCCTGGTCGTTATCGCATTGCCTACAACCATCAAACGCAACCCTTAGTCTCAATAATGGTGCCGAGCAAAGACCAGTTACCAATGCTCCAGCGTTGCATTGAAAGTCTGCTGGAAAAAACCCGCTATGCGAATTACGAACTGCTGATTGTGGATAACAACAGCGAAACCGTCGAGGCGCGCGAGTGGCTGGCTGCGGTTGAACAGATGGGCGAGGCCAAGATACGAGTGCTGCGTTATCCGCACCCGTTCAATTATTCCGCCATTAATAATATGGCGGCGCGAGAGGCTCGTGGCGAATACCTAGTGTTGCTCAATAACGATACTGCCATCATCAGCGAGAGTTGGTTGGATGAATTACTTAACCATGCACAGCGACCTGAGGTGGGTATTGTCGGGGCTAAGTTGCTCTACCCAGATGGGCGTATTCAGCATGCGGGCGTAGTTCTGGGCTTGCACGGCCCGGCGGAGCATCCGTTTATTGGTGAGGCCATGGATGCGCCGGGATTCATGAATAGGCTACAGGTCGATCAGAACTACAGTGCGGTGACTGCCGCGTGCTTAATGATCCGCAAGTCTATCTATGAGGAGGTGGGTGGCCTGGATGAGGAGAACTTCAAGGTTTCCTACAACGACGTTGACCTTTGCCTCAAGGTCGGCGATTTAGGCTATTTGACTGTCTGGACCCCGCATGCCGTGGTTATGCATGAGGGCAGCGTCAGTCAAAAGAAGGTCGATCCAGCGTCGCTTGAAGCTAAGCGTAAGCGCTTTCTGGCTGAGCAGGATGCTATCTATACGAAGTGGCTGCCGCAAATGGCCAATGATCCCGCCTATAACGCCAATCTTGCATTGAATGGGCCGGGCTTCACGCTTGAAACCAATACTGATCTTACTTGGCGCCCGCTGGCTTGGCGTCCGTTGCCGGTGGTGTTGGCGCATAACGCAGACCCTTGGGGCTGTGGCCATTACCGCATCATCAAGCCGCATAAGGCGATGCGTGATGAGGGCTTGATTGATGGCGCTGTGGTCGATCGCTTGCTTGAGCCGGCGGAACTATTGCGCCTCGCGCCAGATGTGGTGGTGTACCAGCGCCAGACCAAGCAAGAGTCGCTGGAAAATATGGAGCGTTCGCGTAGGTTTTCAGCGGCATTCAAAATCTATGAGTTGGATGACTATCTGCCCAATACACCAATCAAGAGTGCTCATCGCTCGATGATGTCCAAGGATCTGGTCAAGCTGCTGCGCAAAGGCTTGGGCTATGTCGATCGATTTGTCGTCTCAACTCCGGCGTTGGCTAACGCTTTGTCGGACTTTCATGCGGACATTCGTATTGCTGAAAACCGTCTGCCCTTGGACTGGTGGGGGCAGCTAGCGTTGGCTGTTAATCCCTCAACCAAACCTCGCGTGGGCTGGGCCGGCGGTGCCGGACATCAGGGTGATCTGGAGTTGATTGCCGATGTCGTACGCGATCTTGCTGGTGAGGTGGACTGGGTGTTTTTTGGTATGTGCCCAGACAAATTGCGACCTTACGTGGCTGAGTACATCCCCGGTATAGATATTCAGCTCTATCCGGAAAAACTGGCTTCACTGCGCCTGGATCTGGCTTTGGCGCCGCTGGAAGACAATCTGTTTAATGCCTGTAAAAGCAATTTACGCCTGCTTGAGTACGGTATTTGTGGCTATCCAGTGATCGCCAGTGATATCGAGTGTTATCGCGGTGGCTTACCGGTGACGCTGGTTAAAAATAGATACCGTGACTGGATGGAGGCAATTCGCACGCACTTAGCGGATCGCCAGGCCTTAGCAACTCGCGGTTTACATTTGCGCGAAGTGATTCAGCGTGACTGGATGCTAACGGGCGCTTGCCTGGAAACTTGGCGTGATGCCTGGCTACCAGACTGAGATTTAGATTGCCTCATCCGGTGCGGCAAAATAATGGCGGAAAGCGGCAAAGGATTGCCGGATATGCTTCGGTTGATTTCTAACTTGCTGTATCTAAAGGAGTAATTGCTAGTCGTTGGAGTTGGCATGGTTTTGGCTATCTCAGTGTATGTCGGCACATTGCGTGCCTAGGGCCTCGTTTAAGAGAAAGGCCCGAAGCGCCTTATCTGGGCGGACTAAGCACTAATCTCTGGAGGAAGAGACCATGGCCCTGACAGTCAATACCAACGTAGCCTCGCTGAATACTCAGCGTAACCTTAATATTTCGTCTAAAGCGCTGGATATCTCCCTGCAAAGATTGTCCACCGGATATCGCATCAATAGCGCCAAGG
>JAIERD010000137.1 GCA_019747155.1 Pseudomonadaceae bacterium | reverse complement strand
TTTGGCCTGGGCTTGGTGTTGTGCCTGTGGTGGGGGGCGCGGGTATTACCGGCGCTGTATTTAAATGCGTTGTTGAGCATCCCGTTGTGGGGGCTCGACTGGCAGTGGGCGCCGCTCTACGCCGTGCCGGAAACCCTCTGTGTGGCCTTGGCCTGGTGGCTGCTGGGGCGCCGACCCTTTGATGCCGCCCTGGCGAACTTCACCCCCTTGCTGCGGTTGATCTTGCTCGGGGTGCTATTGCCCGTGCTGTTAATTGCCTTGACCGTGCAAGGCAATTTGCTGCTGCTGGGGCGTATCGCCTGGAGCGATTTGCCAGCGGCGATTCTGGCCCAATGGTTGGTCGACAGCCTGACCAGCCTGGGCCTGTGCGTGACCTTGCTGGTCTACCTCACGCCCTACTTACGGCGCCGTGGTTGGTGCCAGTTACCGGCGGATTTGCCCGAAGCTACAGCGCCGTGCCCGGCGCCACCACGGTTGCTGCTGCTGGCATTGTTGTGTGTTTTGCCGCTGTTGTTAAGCCTGTTGCCGCCGCTGTTGGCGCTGCCGTTGGTGGCGTGTGTGATGCTGCTGCTGGCCTTGCGCTGGGGCTTTAGTGGTGCGGTGTTTGGGGCTGGCCTGATCACGCTGTTGGCCATAGTGTTGCCGGCCTTGCAGGGGGTTCGCGCGGTAGATGCCTGGCTCGACCCGCAGCGCACCGGGCTGCACCTGAGTGCGTTGTTATTACTTTGCGCCACTTTACTGGTGGGGCGCAGTCTGAGCGATTTACGTCAGGCCTTGGCCCGCAGTGCGCAGATGCAGCAGCAGTTGGCGCTGGCCAATTTGGTGCTGGAGGCCTGCCCGCTGGGCATCAGTATCGCGGACGCACGGCAGGTCGATTTCCCGCTGATCTACTGCAATCCGACCTTTGAGCGGATCAGTGGTTACTCCTCCAGCGAACTGCTTGGCCGCAACTGTCGCCTGCTGCAAGGCCTGGCGCCGCCGCCGCAGGTTGCGCTGGCAGCGGTGCGGGCCGCTTTGCAGCGCGGCGAATCCTGTCGGGTGGTGCTGCGTAACTATCGCAAAGATGGTCGCGGGTTCTGGAATGAATTAAGTCTGACGCCGATGCACGACGCCCAGGGCATCAGTCATTACATCGGCATGCAGCATGATGTCAGCGCACGCGAGCGGCAAAACCGGGCGTTGCGCAAGCAGCGCGAAGAGCTGTTACGGCAAGCGCATTTGCTGGCGCAAACCGAGGCGATTGCCGATATCGGTGGCTGGGTGCTGAACCTGCCTGGCCGTGACATGTTCTGGAGCGAGGGTACTTTTCGCCTCTATGAGTTGGATTCGACCGAGCCGACACCAGCGCTTAATCAGGCCCTGAGTTATTTTGATGATGAGTCTCGTGGGCGTATCGAGACCACCTTGGAGGCCGTTTTGCAATCGGCTCAGCCGTTTGACCTCGAGGCGCGCATGTATGGCGCGCGCGGGAGCCTGCGCTGGTTGCGGATCAAAGGTTTTTGCGAGCAGCACGAGCAGCAGGTGGTGCGCATTTACGGGGCTATTCAGGATATTTCGGCGCGCAAATTGGCGCAAAAACAACTGCATGAGCGCGATGAATGGCTGCGCATGTTCTTCGACGCACCGCTGATTGGCATGGCCATGATCGGCCCGCATGGGCAGTGGTTGCAGGTCAATAACAAGCTTTGCCAGATCCTTGAGCGCAGCGCCGAGGCCCTGCGCCAAAGCAACTGGGCGGCGATTACCCATGCCGACGATTTGCTCCTTGAAACGCCCTTGTTTGACGCGGTGCGGGCGGGTAATCGGGATGAGTACGAGCTGGACAAACGCTTTGTGCGCAGCGATGCCAGCAGTGTTTATGTGCGTTTGAGCCTGCGCGCCGTGCGCAACGCCGAGGGGTTTCTGGAGGCCTGCCTGGCACTGATTGAGGACATCAGTGCGCGGCGCGAGGCCGAGGCGCGTTATCAGGTTTTGGTCGAGCACGCCCCCGAGGCCATTCTGCTGTTTGATACCGAGCGCGGCATCATCGAGGTCAATGACAACGCCGTGCGCTTGTTCGGCGCCTCGCGCGAGCAACTGCTGGGCACTATGCCGACCCAGTACTGCCCAGCTGTGCAGGCTAACGGACAGTCGTCGCGCCGCCTGGGGCGTGTCCATGCGACGGCCGCGCTGGCCGGTGCGGTGCCGGTGTTTGATTGGTTGCTGCGTGATGTCGGAGGACGCATACGACCCTGCGAGGTGAGTTTGGTGCGTTTGCCGAGTCAGCAGCGCTCGCTGATTCGCCTGAGCATTACCGATATTTCCGAGCGCCAGCGCTACCAGAAAGAGATCGAACGGCTGGCCTTTAGCGACGAGCTCACCGGGCTGCCGAATCGGCGTTTATTGTCCGACCGCTTGCAGCATGCCATCGCCCGCGAACAGCGTGAACGGCGTTTTGGCGCCTTGCTGTTTATCGATTTGGATCACTTTAAAACCGTCAATGACAGCCTCGGCCACCCGGTTGGCGACACCTTGTTGCGCGAGGTGAGCGCCCGTTTGGCTGGCTGCCTGCGCGCCGAAGACACCTTGGCGCGGATTGGTGGCGATGAGTTTGTGGTGTTGCTCGAAGCCCTGGCCGACAACCTGGAAGGCGCCGCCGAGCGGGCCGCTGAGATAGGCGAGAAGCTGCTCGAGTGCCTGCTCGGCAGCTACTTGATTGAGGGGCACGAACTGTCGATCAGTGCCAGCATCGGCATCAGCCTGCATCCGCTGCCGGGTCAGGCCGCCGCCGATGCGCTCAAACAAGCCGACACCGCCATGTATCAGGCCAAACAAAGTGGTCGCAATGGCCTGCATTTTTTTGCCAAAGAGATGCAAGCGGCAATCGACCAGCGCCTGCTGATGCAAAGCGAATTGCGCCAGGCCATAGTGCGCAATCAACTGCATCTGGTGTTTCAGCCGCAGTTGGCGTTGGCCGATAACCGCGTGATCGGCGCCGAGGTGTTGTTGCGCTGGCAACATCCGCAGCGCGGCGCTATATCGCCGGAGCAATTTATCCCGCTGGCCGAAGAAACCGGGTTGATTCTCGAACTCGGTGATTGGGTGCTCGAGCAAGCCTGCGCGGCGTTGGCCCGCTGGCAGTCGCAGTGGCCGGAGCTGGTGCTGGCGGTCAATCTCAGCCCACGGCAATTACGCCAAGCCGATGTGGTGGCGCAAGTCAGCGCCTGCCTGCAGCGTCATGGCTTGGCCGCCAGCGCACTGGAGCTGGAAATCACCGAGAGTGTCTTGGTCGAGGACGTCGAGCAGTGCATTCAGGCCATGCAGGGTTTGAAAGACTTGGGCGTACGGTTTGCCATCGACGATTTTGGCACCGGCTACTCATCGCTGACCTATCTCAAGCGCTTGCCGCTGGACCGGCTAAAGGTCGACCGCAGCTTTATTCACGACCTGCAAGGCGATCTCAGCGACCGTATGCTGGTGGAAACCATCTTGCTGATCGCTCATAACCTCGACCTGGAATGCGTCGCCGAAGGCATCGAAAACCCCGAGCAATTGGTGTTTTTGCGCGAGCGCGGCTGCGCCATTGGCCAGGGTTATCTGTTCAGCAAACCGCTGCCGGAAGCGGCCTTTCTCGCTTGGTTGCAGCAGCAAGAGGTGAGTGGGGAGCGAGTGGGAAGTGGAAAGTTGGAACTGGAACGTGGGGAGTAGGGTGGGCTTCAGCCCACCGCCGCTGAACTGCGTATTCTTGGTGGGCTGAAGCCCACCCTACGCCGTCAGCCCGTGCCTTTGGTGCGAGTCAGGTTGGGGCCGCCGGTTTTCTCGATGTACTGAATAATGATCCCGGCGACATCTTTGCTGGTGGTGGTCTCGATGCCTTCCAGGCCCGGTGAGGAGTTGACCTCCATCACCAGCGGGCCGTGGTTAGAACGCAAAATATCCACCCCAGCGACGCTCAGGCCCATCACCTTGGCGGCGCGGATGGCGGTCATGCGTTCCTCAGGGGTGATTTTGATCAGGCTGGCGGTGCCGCCCCGGTGCAGGTTGGAGCGGAACTCGCCGGGCTTGGCCTGGCGCTTCATCGCCGCAATCACCTTGTCGCCGACCACGAAGCAGCGAATGTCGGCGCCGCCGGCTTCCTTGATGTATTCCTGGACCATGATGTCTTGCTTCAAACCCATAAAGGCTTCGATCACCGACTCGGCGGCGGTCGAGGTTTCGCAGAGCACCACGCCGATGCCCTGGGTGCCTTCGAGCACTTTAATTACCAAGGGCGCGCCATTGACCATGTCGATCAGGTCGGGAATGTCATCCGGGGAGTGCGCGAAGCCGGTCACCGGCAGCCCAATGCCGCGCCGCGACAGCAGTTGCAGCGAGCGCAGCTTGTCCCGCGAGCGGGCGATGGCCACTGATTCGTTAAGTGGGAAGACGCCCATCATTTCAAACTGACGCAGCACCGCGCAGCCATAAAACGTCACCGAGGCGCCGATCCGCGGGATCACCGCATCGAAGCCTTCCAGCGGTTTGCCACGGTAGTGGATCTGCGGCTTGTGGCTGGCGATGTTCATATAGGCGCGCAGGGTGTCGATCACCACCATTTCATGGCCGCGCTGCTGGCCGGCCTCAACGAGGCGGCGGGTGGAATACAAGCGCGGGTTACGCGACAGCACAGCGATTTTCATTTAACACCTGTAACGCAAGAAATAAGTGCCGGCAGCGCCGGCTCGTGTTGAAGAGGGGCCGAGGCTGTCGGCTTGTCTTGAATATAAGTAAGCGCCGGATTAACCACCAATTGCCCGTCGATCAGTGCCTTGGCGCCGATCAGCAGGCGATAGCGCATGGCTTTGCGGCAAGTCAGGGTGAAGTCCACCGGCCAGGTGCGGTCACCGAGGCTCAATTGCGTGCGGATCACGTAGCGGGTCTGGGTCTGGCCGTTGGAGCTTTTGATGGTTTTCAGGGTTACCAGTGGTGCTTCGCAGCGCCGATGACGCAATTGTGCCTGGCTGCCGAAGTGCGCGCTAAAACGTACCCAGCCGGCACCCTGCTGCTCGAACACTTCGATATCGGAGGCGTGCAGGGTCGAGGTGCTGGCGCCGGTATCAATCTTCGCCCGCAGGCCCGCCACGCCGAGCTCGGGTAAGGCGACCCATTCGCGCAGGCCAATCACGGTGAGGTGGTCGAAAGTCTTCACTGCAGGCTTTCCGCAAAAGATGCCGGCATTCTAGTCGGGCATGATGACAAGCGCACTCGCAGGCTCAACGCTATCGGCCCGACGATTTGCATTAAGTGCGCTGCCAGGCCGCGCTGGGGATTTCAGGCAAGCTTTTGAACCCCGGCTTGGCAAACCAGTAGCCCTGCATCAGGTAGATCCCGCTGTCCGCGAGGAAGTCCCGTTCGGCCGCTGTTTCAATTCCCTCGGCGATCACCATCACGCCCAGGTCTGCACAGATTGCGACGATGCCACGCACGATGGCCTGGCGCGCCTTGTCGTGGTCGATGTCGCGGATCAGTGCCATGTCCAACTTAATCAGGTCAGGCTGAAAGTCAGCCAGCAGATTAAGACCGGAATAGCCGGCGCCAAAGTCATCAATGGCGGTCTTGAAGCCGAACTCTTGGTATTCGCGCAGAATGTTAGTCAGGTGGTGATTGCTACCCAGCTGCTCGGTTTCAATGGTCTCGAAGATCAGCCTGTCCAGTGGGAAGTTGTGTGCTTTAGCCGCCTCCAGTGTGCTGCGGATGCACAGCTCAGGGCGGTACACGGCATTCGGCAGGAAGTTGATCGACAGGTAGGTCTGCATCCCCAGTGCTGCGGCTTGAGCAATCGCGGTGGTGCGACAGCGCTGGTCGAAGCGGTAGCGGTTATCATCGTTGACTTGGCTGAGCACCGAGAGCGCCCCTTCGCCATTGCTGCCGCGTACCAACGCCTCGTGGGCGAACACTGACTGGTTGCGCAAGTCGACAATCGGCTGGAACGCGTAAGCGAAATCAAAGGCGAGGTCTTTGCCGGACTGGCAACCCTGGCAGGCTATGGTGGTCAGTGATTCAGGAAATTGAGTGGTCACTACAGCTCCAAGGTACGGTTCACCAGACTAACGTGGGCTCATTGGTATGAGCCTAGCAACAAGTTTTTTATTGATCGCCATTTTAGCGCTCAGTCCCTTTACCTCCAGAGGGTTTTTCATGGCTTTAAAGCCGTCTGTGGACGACAAGATTCGCTTAGACAAGTGGCTGTGGGCGGCGCGCTTTTTCAAAACCCGCGCCCTGGCCAAGGCGGCCATCGAGGGCGGCAAGGTGCATTGCCAGGGCGAGCGCTGCAAACCCAGCAAAGAGCCGAAGGTCGGCGATGAGTTGCTGATTCGCCAAGGCTTCGAGGAGCGCCTGGTGCGGGTCGAGGCCTTGTCTTCGGCGCGCCGGGGGGCCAGCGAGGCGCAGCAGCTGTATACGGAAACCGCCGAGAGCATTGTCCGCCGCGAACAGGCGGCGGCCCTGCGCAAGGCCGGCGCGTTGGGCATGACCACCGATGGTCGGCCCACCAAGAAGCAGCGTCGGCAGATCCATGGTTTTCGCGATGCCCAGGAGCAATAGCGGCCGGATTCGCGGCGCGGACGCAGTCTGATAGATTTCGCCAGCCATCCCGATAGATAACCGGCGCTTGGTGGCCCGGCGGTTTGCGCCTAAAATCGCCGGCCCGAGCCGAACATAGCGAAACTGGCATGTCTGATTTTTCCCAGCGTTTTCTGTTTGATGAGTGCGATGTGCGTGGCGAACTGGTCGCCCTCGACGCCAGTTATCAACATGTCTTGGCCAAACACCCGTACCCACCGGCCGTCGCCCAGTTGCTTGGCGAGGTGCTGGCCGCCGCCGCCTTGCTGGTCGGCACCCTCAAATTTGATGGCTTGCTGATTCTGCAGGCGCGCTCCACCGGCGCGGTGCCGCTGCTGATGGTCGAGTGTTCGAGCAATCGCGAGCTGCGCGGGATTGCCCGTTACCACGCCGAGCAGATCAGCCCTGACGCCGGCCTGCACGAGCTGATGCCCGAAGGCATGCTGGCGATTACCGTTGATCCGACCGGCGGCCAGCGTTATCAAGGCGTAGTGGCCCTCGATGGGGTGGATTTGGCCGCCTGCTTGTCCGCCTATTTCGAAACTTCCGAACAGCTCTCGACGCGTTTTCGGTTACAGGCCGATGGCCGTCGCGCCCGTGGTTTTATGCTCCAGCAATTGCCGGCCGACCGCCTGCCCGACAGCGACGAACGGGCCAACAACTGGGAGCATCTGCTGACTCTGGCCAGCACTCTGAGCACCGAAGAGCTGCTCGCGCTGGACAACGAAACCTTGCTGCATCGGCTCTATCACGAAGAGCCGGTACGGCTGTTTGAGCCCAGCCCGTTTAATTTTCGTTGCAGCTGCTCGCGGGAACGTTCGGCCAATGCGCTGGTCAGCTTAGGGCAGGCCGATGCCGAGCAACTCTTGACTGAACACGCAGGCGCTATCGTCATCGACTGCCAGTTTTGTAATCAGTGCTACTCGTTTGACGCCGCCGACGTTGCACAATTGTTCGCCGGGGGCGGCAGTGCCGGGGCAGCAGAAACCCGCCACTGAAGAATAACCACTGAGCGCTTTAGGCCTGCGCAGTTTGCTTGCCCACAGACCTAAGCGACTCAGGATTGGCGCGGGTTCTGAGTGTATTTCGCTCACATTCGCGATTTCTGGCATAATTGCCGACAAATTTTTCCGTTGTAGTGGTCAGTTCTAGGCACTACATCACGACTGGAGGACTCGGCCACTGGCCGACGGGGACCCGCATGACTCAAGCCAATACCGCCGTGTACACCGACATTAGTGCCGCGCAACTGATCGAAGAAGCGATTCGGCGTGGCGAAGGTGAACTGGCCGCTAACGGTTCGCTGGTGGTGAAAACCGGTCACCGCACCGGTCGCTCGCCAGCCGACCGCTTCATCGTGGAAGAATCCACCACCCAAGCGTCGATCGCTTGGGGCAGCATCAACCGGCCGTTCCCAGCGGACAAATTTGCTGCGTTGTGGGAGCGCGTTGAGGCTTACGTTGCGGGTCGCGAGTCATTCGTTTCGCACGTCCATGTAGGCGCTCACCCAGAGCACTACTTGGCGATCAAAATGACCACCGAAACCGCGTGGCACAACCTGTTCGGCCGTTGCTTGTTCATCAATCCTGAGCAGTTCAACCCAAGCAGCAACCGCGAGTGGCAGATCATCAACGCGCCGTTTTTCGAGTGCGTGCCTGAGCGTGATGGCACTAACTCTGATGGTTGCGTGATCATCAACTTCGCCGACAAAAAAGTGCTGTTGGCGGGCATGCAGTACGCCGGCGAAATGAAGAAAGCCATGTTCTCGGTGCAGAACTTCCTGCTGCCAGACGTTGACGTGCTGCCGATGCACTGCGCTGCCAACGTTGGCGAAGACGGCGACACCACTCTGTTCTTCGGTCTGTCGGGCACCGGCAAAACCACCCTGTCGGCCGACGAGAGCCGTTACCTGATCGGTGACGACGAGCACGGCTGGGGCGTGGGCACCGTGTTCAACATCGAAGGCGGTTGCTATGCCAAGTGCATCGACCTGTCGGCCAAGAACGAGCCAGTGATCTGGAAAGCCATCCAGTTCGGCGCCGTACTGGAAAACGTGGTGCTCAACCCGATCACCCGTCTGCCCGACTACGCCGACGCCAGCCTGACCCAGAACAGCCGTGCGGCCTACCCGCTGGAGCTGATCGAGAAGCGCGTCGAGGCCAACCGTGCCGGCGAGCCAAACGCAGTGATCTTCCTGACCTGCGACCTGACCGGTGTACTGCCGCCAGTGTCGATTTTGAACAACGAGCAAGCGGCCTATCACTTCTTGTCGGGTTACACCGCGTTGGTCGGTTCGACTGAAATGGGTTCGGGCGGCGGCATCAAGTCGACCTTCTCCACCTGCTTCGGCGCGCCGTTCTTCCCGCGTCCGGCGGGCGAATACGCCGAGTTACTGATCAAGCGCATCAAGGGCTTCGGCTCCAAGGTGTACCTGGTCAACACCGGCTGGACCGGCGGTGGCTACGGCGTTGGCAAGCGCTTCAACATCCCGACCACTCGTGGCGTGATCGCGGCTATTCAAAGCGGTGCTTTGATTGGTGCGGAAACTGAGCACCTGCCGATGATCAACCTCGACGTGCCGAAGCTGGTACCGGGCGTTGAGACTAACCTGCTCAACCCACGTAACACCTGGGCTGACGGCGCGGCTTACGACGCAGCGGCCAAGGTGCTGGCGCAGCAGTTCATCGACAACTTCAAGAAGTTCGATGTGTCTGACGCAATCAAAAACGCCGGCCCACAGCTGTAAGGGCTTAGCGTTATAGAGAAAACCGCCTTCGGGCGGTTTTTTTATGAGCGCGAGAAAGTGCCGCCGGCAATGATCCACGCTTGTCTGGCTGCCGGGTTTCGCTGTGCACGGCAAATTGGTACTAATGTACAAGCGGCTTACTGTACGCGGCCATTAACTGGCCGGCACAGTTTGCCGCACCACTAAAGGTCGGATGACAAGCCCGTCGTGGCCGGTGACTCTGACCGGCATTGCGCGCCGCTTGGCTGGTGCATCCGGGCCACGGCCCATTGAGTGAGGAGCCTGCATGGTTACTGAACATCTGGACGTACTAATTATCGGTGCCGGCCTTTCGGGCGTTGGTGCGGCCTATCACCTGATGAAGCATTGCCCCGGCAAGCGCTACGCGATTCTCGAAGGCCGCGCCGCCCTCGGTGGCACTTGGGATTTGTTCCGCTACCCGGGTATCCGTTCCGACTCGGACATGTACACCCTCGGCTACAACTTCAAGCCTTGGAGCGACCCGCAAGCTATCGCCGACGGCCCCTTGATTCGCCGCTACATCGACGAGACCGCCCGCGAGAATGGCATCGACCAGCACATCCGCTACCAGCACAAGGTACTCCAGGCCGACTGGTGCTCAGCCAGCGCCCGCTGGACGTTGCAAGTGCAATGCGCCGAGGAGTCAGCCCTGCGCACCTTCAGCTGCCAGCAGCTGCTGATGTGCACCGGCTACTACCGCTACGAAGCCGGTTATACCCCCGAGTTCAAAGGCCGCGAGCTGTTCAAGGGTACCGTCATTCACCCGCAGTTATGGCCGCAGGATTTTGATTACAGCGGCAAAGAGGTGCTGGTGATCGGCAGCGGCGCCACCGCCGTCACCCTGGTACCGGCGCTCACCGAGCAGGCCAAGCACGTGACCATGTTGCAGCGCTCGCCCAGCTACGTGGCCAGTCTGCCCAAACAGGATGTGCTGTCCAATTTCCTCCGGCGTTTCTTGCCGGAAACCCTGGTTTATCGCTTGGCCCGTGGGCGCAACGTGGCCATCCAGATGTTCTTCTACAACCTCTCCAAGGCCTTCCCGAATTTTGTCCGCAAGCTGCTGCTCGGCCAGGCCAAGCGCCAGCTGGGGGCGGACTTTGACATGCGCCACTTCAGCCCGAGCTATAAGCCTTGGGATCAGCGCGTCTGTGCAGTGCCTGATGGCGATCTGTTCAACGTGCTGCGCGAGGGCAAGGCCTCGGTGGTCACCGAGCACATCGACAGCTTCACTGAGCACGGCATCCGCCTGGCCTCCGGGCGGGAGCTCAAGGCCGACATCATAGTCACCGCCACCGGGCTGGATTTGGTGATGTTTGGCGGTATCCAGGTGGCCGTCGACGGTCAGCCCTTTGATGTCGCCCAGAGCATGGGCTATCGCGGCATTATGCTGCGTGACCTGCCCAATATGGCCGTGGTGTTCGGCTACACCAACGCCAGCTGGACGCTGAAGGCCGATCTTTCCAGCGAATACTTCTGCCGCTTGATCAACCATATGGACGCCATCGGCATGCGCCAATGCACCCCGCGCAACAGCGGCAGCGACGTGGCCGACGCGCCCTTCCTCGACCTCGCCTCCGGCTACATCCAGC
>JAIERD010000127.1 GCA_019747155.1 Pseudomonadaceae bacterium | reverse complement strand
GGCGCGCTGCTCAACACCACCCAACGCGGCAAGGTGCTGACCCACAGTTTGAACCTGGCGAAACCCTCGTTTTTTGTCGTTGGCGAAGAGCTGCTCGAAGCCTTTATCGAGGTTCGCGGCGACGTGAGCGGCGCCGAGCGCCCCTGCTACTGGCTGGCCGACCGCGACACCCTGCAAGACGCCGGTATAGCGCCCAACGGCTGGCTTAACCTGGCCCAACGCACGGTCGGCCAAAGCGAGGCCAATCTGCCGGACAGCCAACAGGTCAAGCTCAAAGACCCCTGCTTCTATATCTACACCTCCGGCACCACCGGCATGCCCAAGGCCTCGATCACCAGCCACGGCAAATGGATCAAGGCTTATGGCGGTTTCGGCCATGCTGGTTTGGCGCTGGAAAACACCGACGTGCTGTACCTGACCCTGCCGCTGTATCACAGCAACGCCGTGACCGTTAGCTGGGGCTCGGTACTGGCCGGCGGCGCGGCACTGGCGGTGCGCCGCAAGTTCTCGGCCAGCGCTTTCTGGAAGGACGTGGCCTATTACAACGCCACCTGTTTTGGCTATATCGGCGAGCTGTGCCGCTACCTGCTTAATCAACCGGTATGCGCGGAAGAAAAAAATAACAGCCTGACCTGCATGATCGGCAACGGCTTGCGTCCCTCGATCTGGAACGAGTTCAAAACCCGCTTCGAGGTGCAACGCATTACCGAGTTTTATGCCTCCAGCGAGGGCAATATCGGCTTCACCAATGTGTTCAATTTTGACAACACTGTGGGCTACTCCCCGGCCACCTTTGCCATCGTCGGCTACGACCTGGACAACGATCGACCACTGCGCAATGCCAAGGGCTTTTTAGAAAAAACCGCCCAAGGCCAACCCGGTTTATTGATCAGCGAAATCAGCAAGAAATGGCCCTTCGACGGCTACACGGACCCGGCCAAGAGCGAAGCGGCGATCCTGCGTAACGTGTTCAAGAAAGGCGACGCCTGGTACAACACCGGCGACCTGATGCGCGACATCGGTTGCAAGCACGCGCAGTTTGTCGACCGCCTCGGCGACACCTTCCGCTGGAAGGGCGAGAACGTCTCCACCACCGAAGTCGAAAGTCTGCTGGGCGCCTTCCCGGGCGTCGAAGATGCGGTGGTCTATGGAGTGGAAATCCCGGAAACCAACGGCCGCTGCGGCATGGCCGCGCTGCGCCTGAGCGCCGGCGCGCGTCTCGACCCGCAGGCCTTGGCCCAGTACCTGGACCAGGAAATGCCCGCCTACGCCGCGCCGCTGTTTATTCGCCTGCTGACCGAGGTGGAAACCACCGGCACCTTCAAATACAAGAAGACCGATCTCAAACAAGTAGCCTACGATCCGGCGCAAACCCAGGACCCACTGCTGGTTCGCCTGCCCGGCAGCAACCGTTTTGAGCCGGTGTGCAGCCTTATCTACGGGAACATCAAAACCGCCAGCTATCGCTTTTGAGTGCAGCAACCCGGGCGCCGCAATGGCGCCCGCAGGGGATTGATCGACGCCTAACAGTAGGATGGGTTGAGCGCAGCGATACCCATCATTCTTGAACTGCGCCGTGTCGAGCAGAAAACTGCCGAATGAGCAGCACTGGATGCTATGGGTATCGCAAGCTCAACCCATCCTACAAAGGGCTGCGATCTGCTCAACAGCCGGGGAGCCCCAGCCGACTAATGCCGATACTCAATCGACAATTCGGCGCCTTCGACCGCATCCAGGTAGTTGTCTTGCTCGGGGCGTTGGCGCTCGTTGGTAATCAGCTTGCCGCTGAGCTGATAGGGCGAAGGGGCCGGTTTTTCCTCAACAAACAACGGCGGCAGCAAAGACGTCTCGGCGTTATCGGGCAGCGGCTTGCCCAGCTCCATGTCCTCGAGCAACTCAGGCGGCAGGCTGAGATTGAGCTTGATCGGCGCCAGCTTGGTACGACTGGCGCTGCTGCTGGCTGCTTTAGCTTTAGTGGTTTGGCGCGTTTTAGTAGTGCTGGCCGACTTACTCGATTTGGCCAGCGGCGTTTTGCTTTTGCTCGCCGCTTTGGCTGGTATTTTAGGCGCTTTAGCTTTAGCAGCTGTCTTGGCCGTGCCCTTGGCCGCAGGGATAATCAACGGTTTGGGCGCATAAGCCGCTGCAGCCGACTCAAGCGTCGGGTTTTTCGGTGGCGCAGCCCCGGCCGCAACGGCATTACCGCCCACGGCCAGTGCCAACAGCAACAAGATTAGAATGTTTCGACTCATGGTGGTCCGACGCGTTATCAATACCACTATGCTCGCCCGCCATGAGCACGCTGGCAAGTCTGATCAGCCCTTGGCAGGCGCTTGCAGGGCAAGTCGCAAAGCCCACAACAACATCGCCCAGCATGCCGCGTTAAGCAGCTGAGCAAACAGATTGAGCAGCATAAAAATCAGCAGGTTATCCACCTCAAACCCCAGGGTGCTGAGCACACCCGGCAACCCGTCATTCAGTAACCAACGCAGGCCGGTCCAAGCCAACTGGGTAAGCAAGGCAATCAATGCCCATAAGCAGGCGCGGTTATGCCGTTGCCAAAACTGTAAGCACAGCGCCACGCCGAACAACCAAACCAATAGCAACGGCAGCACGCCGATGATGCTCATTAGATGAACCCAGCCAAGCGATTCGCTGCTACTCATAACGCCCTCCAAGGGGACAAGGTTTGTGGATCGAGGCTATCCCAGAGTGCGGCATCCAGCTGCTCGGCAGGCAGATGCCAACGCCCGCCGCGTGGCTCTAACGCGTGCTCGGGCAAGGCCAGCAAGTCCTGCAGCGACAGCTGAATACGCCGGCCACGGTCCTCGGGCCGCGCCCAGGCTTGCTGAAAGACCCGCAACGTCCACACCCCGGCTGTGCAGCTTTCAAAGCGCGGCATCAGGCCGATTGAACCGGGCTGGCAACGCACGCTGCGCCGCTGGGTGTCGAGCAGCCAGAGTTGCCATTGGCGCTCATGCTCGGGGTCGTCGTTCTCCGGGTCATTCCATTGCAGCAAGCGGGTCAGGGCCAGGTAACGGCCATCGTCAGACCAGCAAAAGGACGGCGTCAATCCGCTCAGAGCACAGCCTGAAGCCGTCAACAAATAACCGTCCTGGCGACCCTCCTGAACCCGCAACCAAGAGTCGGCATATTCGGTTTCGCTGCCGCACAACCACGCCGCATCCCGTCCATGGGGCGCCGGCAAGATGAAATCGCCATCCGCGTTGGCCGCCTGCGGCATTTCAACCAACCGATAGCTCGGCTCCGGCAACAACTCCGCCGCGCCCAGGGTAAACCGCTGTAACCGATGGCACGCGCCATAGGCCGGCGCCTGCTGCAAACAGTGCGCTGCGGTTGCCGCCGGCGGTGCGGGCAGATCGAAACGGCGCAACGGATGGCTGGTGAAATCGACGCTGCACAGGCCCGCCAGGGTTATCACCTCGAGCCGCCCGTGCTGAAAATCATACAAACGCTCCAGCAACATTGGCTCGCTATTGAGCAAGCGCCGCTCACGGCTGTCGGCCACCACCACCCGTTCAGCCAAGGCCGCACCCGCACAGGCCGGCAACAATGCCAGGTAGCGGCCGCAATCGGAGCGGCGGTGCTCCAGCTGCCAGTGGCCCGGCAATTGCCAGTCACCTATCCAGCACTGATAAGCGCCCTGACCGGCGCCGTTATCGCCCACCAAGACCAAACTCAGCGCCGCACCGCCCACCAATGCCGCGCCGGCCAGCAGCGGTTGCGACTGGCCATTCAGTGGAATGCCGATGCGCAAACGCGTGCGGGTAATGGCGCCGACCCGAATCTGCCCGTAGCGGTCGTGGCCAAGACTGGTCTCGGTGTCGCTGTGGATGCTGTGCAGCATCTGCCCGTACTCACCACTGCTCGGCTGCGGCAAATCCAGCTCGGCCAACAGCCAGGCGTGCTGCTCATCCAGCGCCACAAACTGGCCATAGTCGATCGACAACCGCGACTCTTCTAGCAACCCTGGCGCGGCTAATTGCCGCCAACCCGCGCTTGCCTGCCAATACCAGTAACCGCCGCGCTCGCCCTGCGCCTGACAGACCAACGCCAAGCCGTCGGCGCGCCATAAGGGCGGATTGACGGGATCGATCAACAAGCCGCTGGGCTCAGCATCCAGCAGCAGTTGGTAGCGGGGATAACGTATGGGCGCCAGCGGGTCGTCCAGCTCACGCAAGCTTGCCGGCAGGCATAACTGGCCCTGCAACCTATGCCCGGCTGGCAAAGTTGGCCAGTCGAGCAACGCCGCCGGCATGTCGGCGAGCCAATCGGGCGTCAGCCAAAGGTCCTGCACGGCCTGCAGGTCGAGCGCGTCGGCCTGCTCCAACAACTGCGCCAAAGTTAAGCTTACCGGCGCATTCGGCCCCAGCGGGCTATAGCGACCGCTGATGGCTTGCGCCGTAAAGTCGTCCAACTCCCACAAACTGCCCTCGTCGGCGCAGCGATACAGGCGCCGGCTGTGCCGATCAAAAATCACCAAGCCCCACTGATTACGCGACGGCACCGGAGCTGCAAAATAACGCCCGTCGTTTGAGAAACGACTGGAGCTGCCCAGCCCTTGCAGCAACACGCCATCGGCAAATAGATAATCGCAATAGGCCGGCCCGCCCATGCAAATCTCCCCCCAATTGAAACGCCGAAGCGGCTGTCCTTCTGGGGTTTCGCTAAGTTCATCACCACCCCAAGCGCTACCGCCCGGCGCGGGCTGCGCACCTTGCGCCACCGGTTTGAGTTTTACCAAACCCAGCCGCCGCTCATAGGTGGCCACCAACGCCAAGCCAAACACTATCAACACGCCACAGAGCAGAATGCTCCAATCACTGGCCATCCCGCGCACCAGCGCAAACGGCCAGCCGATCGCTGCCGCCGTCAGCACCAAGCTCAAGCCTTGACCGGTGCGCACCCAGCCGGTCCAAGCGCTCAAGCCCATCAGCAGCACCAATACGGCAATCAGCGCCAAGCCCAACAGCGGCGGCAAAATCGCCAGCAAAAAAATTGGCAAGAGCAGGCGCAACAGCGACCAGAGCAGATCCAGCAACATCCCCGGCCAACTTTCGCTGAATCCACCAGGGCTAACGGGCGAGGGTTTGGATGGATGTTCCGACATGGCGCGGTTCCTTGCGGCTCTTGGGTGATTCGAGGCTTAAGTGTTGAGTGCAACATGTAGGGTGGGCTTTAGCCCACCAAGGCCCTTATCCGGCGCTGGTGGGCTAAAGCCCACCCTACATAACAGCGTCTGCAACACATAACTGGGACATCGCCCAATTCAGCGGCGCAGTGTAAAGCCGCGCGCGCTTCAGGGCCGTGATCCAGACAAGCTTTAGGGCTGGCTGGCCCGCATTTTTACCAACTCCGCCGCCAGGTCATGCTCGGGATAGAGCCGCTGCAAGCGCTCAAGCTCGGCCGCTGCCGCTTGCGTGGCACCGCTGCGTTGCAACTGCAGCAGCGCGCGCAATTGCTGCTCAAGGGTCGGCGCTGCTTTGGCCTTGGCCAGTTCAGCGTCCTTGTCGTTGTCGGCCTTGGCCGCGCTATCGGCTAGGCGGGCCTCTGACGCATCGGCCGCCCACTGTTTGGCCGCAACGCTGCGATTGGCCGTCAGTTCACCAAGCACTTGCGCAGATTCGGCGGCAGATTCGGCCTTGTTGTAGCTGCTGGGTTTGTCCTGGGCTACCACAGGGCTCGGCGGCGCGGCGACTGCGGCAGGTTTGGCGGGCGCCGCTGATTTTTTCAGCTCCATGGCCTCGGCCACTGGCTCCGCCAGCGGTACTGATGCCGGCGCGGCGCTCATGGCCGGCAGCGGTTCTCCCAGATCATAAGCCGGCGGTAATTCCTGCCAGGTGCGCAGGCTTAAACCCAAGCCCAGACCGATGCTGGCCAGGCTGGCGAACGCCACCGACCAGCGCACTCTATGGCCTGGCCCAAACAGCCAGCCGTGCAGGCGTTGCGACCAGGGCTGCGCTGCCGGTTTGGCAGGGTTAAGTTCCGCAGCAGCGGCGGCCAGAATCAGCGCATCCGTGGCGGACGATGGCTGCGCCAGGCTGTGCTGGCGATAGTGGTCTAACAACGCTTGTTCATCGGTCAGCGGTTGCTCTGGATGGACGTTAATTAATGGCTTTTTCATACGGACAACTCCTCGGCCTTGGCGGGGTCAGCCAACAGCCGACGTAACTTTTGCAGCGCATAACGCAGGCGACTCTTGACCGTTTCCATCGGCGTGGCGGTGAGTTCGGCGATCTCCTGCAACTCCAGATCGGCATGCGCGCGCAGCAAAAACACCTCGCGCTGCTCGACCGGCAAATCCTCCAGCGCGGCCTGTAAGCGTTGCTGATCGCGACTCAGACTGAGCTGTTGCTCGGGACCCAGCGCGGGGTCAGCCGCGCCATGTTGCTGCTCGTCATATTCATCCTGCTGGCCCTGCCGGCGACCGGACTTGCGCCAGTGATCGATCAAGCGATTGCGGCCAATCTGGTACAGCCAGGTTTTAAACAACACCGCCTCGCGCTGTTCGGACTGGCTACGAATCAGGCTCAGCCAGGTCTCCTGAAACACCTCTTCGGCCAGCGCCGGATCGCTGCACAGGCCCAACAGAAAACGCAGCAAGCCGAGACGATGGCGCTCATAGAGCAGCGTAAAAGCCCCGGCATCACCGCCTCGATAACGCCGCAGCAAGGCGGCGTCGGTGTCCAGTAAGGGCGTGTTCAATTAGTCAGCCTTGGTTAGCACAGTTGCCGGAGTTTGCAGGCTTTGGGCCAGCTCTACCAGTTGTACGAACTCGGCGCGCAGACCGAAGCGGTCTTCGCCCTTGGCGCCACGGGCCAGGGTGGCGCTGTCGGCCAGGCTAAACGTGCCGGTGTACTGCCCGCCGGTCAGTTGCTGGGCAAACGCCGCCACGGCAGCGGCGAAGCGTAAATCTTCACTGGCCTGGGCGATGGACTCCGGCCCGGTCGCGGCCTTGATCGGCACCTCCAGCAGCTTACTCTGCTGCTGTTGCGGGGCCTTGTAGCGCAACCGTAACCAGGCCAGTTCGCCGGCTTTGGCGGCCGGCTGCGCAGGCTGATCAAAATGCAGCGGCTCCAGCCACCCCTTGGCACCGACCGGGACTATCTCGTACAGCGCCGTCACCGTATGGCCGGCACCGATTTCGCCGGCGTCGATCTTGTCGTTGCTGAAGTCTTCGCGCTTGAGCGCACGGTTCTCATAACCCAGCAGACGGTACTCACTGACCTGCGCCGGGTTGAACTCGATCTGGATTTTCACATCGCGGGCGACGGTAGCCAGGGTCGAAGCCAGCTGATCGACCAACACCTTGCGCGCCTCGCGCAGGTTGTCGATATAGGCGTAGTTGCCGTCACCGGCATCGGCCAATTGCTCCATCAACTGCTCGTTGTAGTTGTCGGTGCCAAAGCCCAGGGTGGTCAGCGACACACCGGTTTTGCGCTTGTCGGCCGCCAGTTGTTTGAGGCTGTCGAAATCGCTGATGCCGACATTGAAGTCGCCATCGGTGGCCAGCAGGATGCGGTTGATGCCCTTACTGACCATACCCAGCTGCGCCTGCTGATAGGCCAGTTGAATGCCCGACTCCCCCGCCGTCGAACCGCCGGCAGCGAGCTGATCGATGGCGGCGCGAATCTTGGCTTTCTCGCGGCCTGAAGTTGAGGCCAGCACCACTTGCGCATCCCCGGCATAGGTCACCAGCGCCACCCGGTCTTGCGGGCGCAGCTGCTCGACCAGCAGCTTCAAGGTGCTTTGCACCAGCGGCAGGCCGTCACGCCGGTCCATCGAGCCGGACACATCGACCAGAAACACCAGGTTGGCCGGCGGCAGCTCGGCCACCTGCAGATCGCTGGCCTTGATCGCCACCCGCAGCAATTGGCTACCGGCATGCCAGGGCGACGGTGCTAGTTCGGTGCTCACGCCAAAAGGGCTGCCGTCCTGCGCGGCGGGATAGCTGTAGGGGAAATAATTGACCAACTCTTCCAGGCGCACCGCCTCTTTCGGCGGCAGACTGCCATCGTTGAGAAAGCGCCGCACATTGGCGTAGCTACCGGTGTCGACATCGATGCTGAAGGTTGAAACCGGTTGCTCAGCAACCGCCAGCACCGGATTGCTGGCCAGTTTTTGATACTGCTCGCGATAGACATCCTGATAGCCTGCCACGCTATCGGCCGGCGCCGGCGCGATGCTCATGGGGGCCGACATCGGCTGCAGCGGCTTTTTCAGCTCGGCACTGGCGGCCATTTTGCCGACCACCGAGGCCTCGGCTTTGTCTTTGCCAAGCGAGTTGGCGCGGGCCGCCATATCGGTTTTTTCGCGCACCGCAGGCTGCACCTGCGGCTCGTTCAATTGCTCATGCAACGCGGCGTCGTTTAACGCCACAGACGGCGCAGGCTTGGCCGGCGCTTCAGAGGTAGTGGCGTTACAAGCCGCCAGACTAATCGCCAAACCGGCACTAACACCGGCCAACAGTGGTTGGCGTAACAGAACGATAAATGCGGACATGGCAGCGAACTCCTAGGTGAATAATCAATTCACCTAGGTAGACGTGGCACTGGCTTGGATCGGGTTAAGCCTGAATAAAAAATTATCGCCGCCATGGCCAATGCTTGGTCTGCAAGTAAGGCAATAACCCAACTCTGCGAGCCATTCGAAGGACTCTTATTCCTGCGGATCTTCGGTCATACCGACAAGTGCGCTTTGTTTTCCCGCAACCAGCACTCAACTCGCGCCAGCAAAAGTTCGGCCTGCTTGACCGCCTCCGCGGCCATAGACGCACTGACCACATCGCCGGAGTAGTCGATCACGTTGCGCTGTTTGCGCAGCGTATCAAGCAGCACCATGGTGGTCGGCTCCAAGCCGATGGTGCGCGGCAAACTCTGGATCATGGTCTGATGATGGCCAGGTTTGCTGGTCAAGGTTCGATAACCATTGGCCTGCAGCGCGGCATTGGCGGCCTGCATAATGGCCTTGTAAGCCATATCAAAACGCCCTTCGCTGCTAATCGTTGGCAAACGTGCGTCGTTCAGGCTGCGGCCGGCGGCCTCCAGTAAACGCCGAATACTCAAGGCATCGGCTTGCACGGCCTCGAGTGACAGCCCCAGTAAGTTCTCCAGCGTCATCCCGGCTCCTTGGACTGCTCCAGTTGTCGCTCAGTGCCTATTACCAACGTGCGCGGTTTGCTCAACACATCGCGAATAAAAGCCCCCTGCTCGGCTAACAATTGCTGCCACTCCGCGTGGAGATAAACCTTGGGATTAATCTCCCGGCCCAGCTGCGCCTGTAGCGGATAGAGCGCCGCCACCGCCTCGGCAAACCCCAGCTCACCAATCAACATCAAATCGATATCGCTATCGATACGGGCATTGCCGCTGGCCATGGAGCCAAACACAAAGGCCAACTCAACCTGATCTGCCAGAGGCAGCAGCGCCGTTGCCAAGGTCTCGGCCAAACCACTGGTTTTGTGCAGGATGCTGGTCAATTCGGTAAAAATCGGGCACTCACGGTTGGTCCGGTAGTGCATCTGATTACCCACCGGCACCTTCAACAAAATCCCGGCCTCAACCAGTTTGGCCAACTCACGGGCCAAGGTGCCTGGCTGAGTCCCTGTCAGTCGGGCAATTTCGCGCAGGTGATACTGCTCATCCGGGTACAAAAGCAGCAAATCCAGCACCCTGCGCCGATAATCTGTGAACAACACCGAGCTCAGCAAAATACCCACCTCACCTGTCGCCTTAAAGGCAACATTTGTAGCCTAAAAAGCGACACTTAGAAATAACTAAATCGATTATTAATATTGCCGCGAGAGGCTGGCCGACAGTCCCCACTACCGCATCAGCACATCGGCCATCAACGTTGAGACGGTTTTTACCGCAACCGGCGGCTGAACTAAGCGCTATTAGCCGCCGCACACAGTTGGCTCGCCAGCATCCCGAGGGTCATGATGGCCCGCTCGATATCGCGACTCCAGGGCATGCCACAGCTGAGGCGCAGGCAGTGGTTGAATTGCTCGGTGTTGCTGAAGATCTGCCCCGGCACGATGCTGATGCCTTGCTGCAAGGCGCGCATGTGCAGCTCTTTGCAATTAACCGGCGCCGGCAGACGCAGCCACAAGGTGTAACCGCCGTTAGGTCGGGTCATCTGGGTGCCGGGGGGAAAGTGCTGCTGCACAGCCAACTGCAGCGCACTGAGGTTCTTGCGGTATTCCTGGCGCAGATAACGCAGGTGGCGGTCGTAGCCGCCGTTCTCCAGATAGGCAGCCACGCTCATCTGGCTGACGCTGCAGGCCGAATAGGAGCTGAACGTTTGCAAACGCTGAATCGCCGCCTGGTACTTGCCGGCCAGAATCCAGCCGATGCGCGCGCCCGGCGAGATGGTTTTCGAGAAGCTCGAGCAATACACCACCCGCCCTTGGCTATCCAAGGCTTTCAGGGCGCGGCTCACACCCGGCTCAGACATCAACTCGCCGTAGATGTCGTCCTCGATAATCTGCAGGTCATGGCGCGCCGCCAGTTGCAGCAATTCGCGCTGCCGCACCTCGGGCATGCTACCGCCCATGGGATTACTGCCCCGCGCGGTGAACACCAAGGCCTTGATCGGCCATTGACTGGCCGCCAACTGCAAAGCCTCCAAGCTGATGCCGGTGTTGGCGTCGCTGGGAATTTCAATGACTTTCAGGCCAAGTAAGTCGGCCACTTGCAAGAAGCCGTAATAGGTCGGCGACTCCACAGCGATCAGGTCGCCGGGCTGGGTCATCACCCGCAAGGCCATGTGCACCGCATCGGTACAGCTGTGGGTAATCACCACTTCATCGGGTGCCACCAGCACGCCGGCGTCGCGCATGCGAATCGCCACTTGCCGGCGCAGCGGCTCATAACCGGGGCTGA
>JAIERD010000543.1 GCA_019747155.1 Pseudomonadaceae bacterium | reverse complement strand
CGTGCTTTTGGGTTTCGAGTTTTACCTGCTGGTCGATGTGCTCAACCATGCGGTCACGAAACACGAACACCTGGGCGCCGGGCGCGGCCTTGTCGGTGTAGGTCACCACGCCAGAGGCATCGGTGTATTTGTAGATGGTCAGCGCCTGAGCCAGATTGGCCAGCAGCAGCGCCGCACACAGGGTCATTAAACGGGTAAACATAAGCTCTCGAAGGTCATCGCTATTTTTTGTTCTAGGCCGACAAGGTTAGCAGCGCGATCCACAGACCGCGAGAGACTCGCCTTGCCAGTGTGCGGCAGTCGGCATTGCCCAAATGCTGCCCCGTTCGTCTGATAGCCGCCCGGAAGTGTCGATCTAGAGCCTTGCCTGCGACTTTGGTCGTAGGGGCCGCGAGCCGTCCATCGCCTAGACTGCCGGGCTCTTTCGCACCGCTCGAGGTTATCCGTCATGTTCGCTGATCGCATTCGCCTGTCTTCGCTACTCGACAAGGTGATGAGCGCTGCCGATGCAGCCGCCTTAATCGAGGATGGCATGACCGTCGGCATGAGCGGTTTTACCCGCGCCGGTGAAGCCAAGGCGGTGCCCCGCGCGCTGGCCGAGCGGGCCAAGACCCAGCCACTGCAAATAACCCTGATGACCGGCGCCAGCCTGGGTAACGACCTCGACAAGCAGCTCACCGAAGCCGGCGTGCTGGCCCGGCGCATGCCGTTCCAGGTCGACAGCACCCTGCGCCGCGCGATCAATGCCGGAGAGGTGATGTTCATCGATCAGCACCTCTCGGAAACCGTCGAGCAACTGCGCAACCACCAGCTCAAGCGACCGGATATCGCGGTGATCGAAGCCGTGGCCATCACCGAGCAAGGCCATATAGTGCCGACCACTTCGGTGGGCAACTCGGCCAGCTTCGCGATCTTCGCCAAGCAGGTGATCATCGAGATCAACCTGGCGCACAACCCCAATCTGGAAGGCCTGCACGACATCTACATTCCCACCTACCGGCCGACCCGCACGCCGATTCCGCTGGTGGCGGTGGACGACCGGATCGGCAGCAGCGCGATTCCCATCGACCCGGCAAAGATTGTCGCCATCGTCATCAGCAACCAGCCCGACTCGCCGTCCACCGTGCTGCCGCCGGATGCCGAGACCCAGAGCATTGCCGATCACCTGATCGACTTCTTCAAACAGGAAGTGGCCGCCGGGCGCATGGAAAATAACCTTGGTCCGCTGCAGGCCGGCATTGGCAGCATCGCCAATGCGGTGATGTGCGGGCTGATTGACTCGCCCTTCCACGACCTGACTATGTACTCGGAAGTGCTGCAGGACTCGACCTTCGACCTGATCGACGCCGGCAAGCTTAGCTTCGCCTCGGGCAGCTCGATCACCCTGTCGAGCCGGCGCAATGCCGACGTGTTCGGCAACTTGGAGAAGTACAAAGACAAGCTGGTGCTGCGCCCGCAAGAGATCTCCAATCACCCGGAAGTAGTGCGCCGCTTAGGCATTATCGCCATCAACACCGCGCTGGAATTCGACCTGTACGGCAACGTCAACTCCACCCATGTCGGCGGCACCAAGATGATGAACGGCATTGGCGGCTCGGGGGATTTTGCCCGCAACGCGCACCTGGCGATCTTCGTCAGCAAGTCGATGGCCAAGGGCGGCGCGATCTCCAGCGTGGTGCCGATGGTCAGCCATGTCGATCACACCGAGCATGACGTCGACATCCTGGTGACCGAGCAGGGGCTGGCGGACTTGCGTGGCCTGGCGCCGCGCGAACGGGCGCGACTGGTCATCGACAACTGCGTGCACCCGGACTACCGCGCCGCCCTCAATACTTACTTCGAAGCCGCCTGCGCCAAGGGTGGCCACACCCCGCACCTGCTGCGCGAAGCCCTGGAGTGGCATATCAACCTGGACGAAACCGGGCGCATGCTGGCCAGCTAAGCCTGCTGCGCCAATAAAAAGGCCGCTTGCGGTGCAAATCGCAAGCGGCCTTTGGCGTGCTGATCAGGCGCAGATGGAACGGTGATAACGCCTTACCCAGCGATTATTTATGCACCCGCGCTGGATGCAAAAACGCCATCCTTAGGCGCCAGGCACGAAATGTTTTTGCACCGTACCACGGGCGATCAGCCGCGACAGGTAGTCGAGCTTTTGTGGGTCGCGGTCAACGAAGCGGAAGGTCACTTGCAGCCACTCGCTGTCCGGGCTTTGCTCGAAGGCGGCGATGGCGTGCAGGTAGCCATTCAGGCGCGCCACCTCGCCACCCTCGCCCTGCTCCAGATCGAGCACTGCGCTTTCGAGAATCTGCGGCAACGGCTCGCAGCGTTTGACCAAGACCACCGCATCTTTAAGGCTCAGGCCCTTGACCACACAGGCGAGCACGCCACCGGGCAAGCGCAACTGACCCTGACCGCGACCGCTGGGCGTGGCCGCGGCTTTTGCGCCCGCTGGCGGCGCCGGCTTAGCCCCAGTGAGGGCCGACAGTGAGTCGTTGGCGAAGGGATTGGCCGCCGCCGGTTTGGCTACCGG
Source organism: Pseudomonadaceae bacterium (assembly GCA_019747155.1). Taxonomy (GTDB): domain Bacteria; phylum Pseudomonadota; class Gammaproteobacteria; order Pseudomonadales; family Pseudomonadaceae; genus Aquipseudomonas. Next base: position 8,319 of record JAIERD010000543.1, on the reverse strand, counting down.
CGCCGGAGCTTTGCCGCCGGTCAGCGCCGACAACGAGTCATTGGCAAAGGGATTGGCCGCCGCTGGTTTGGCTGCTGGCGCAGCGCCAAGCTTGCCGCTGCGACTGAGGGCCTTGGTCACCTTGCTGATCAGTTGTTCGCTGGAGAAGGGCTTGCCGACAAAGTCAGAAACTCCGGCCTGAATCGCCTGCACCACGTTCTCTTTGTCGCCACGGCTGGTGACCATGACAAAGGGCGTGGTCTTCAGATTGTCCTGCTCACGGCACCAGCTGAGCAACTCTAGCCCCGACAGCTCGGGCATTTCCCAGTCGCAGAGAATCAGGTCAAAGGTCTGCTTGCCGAGCAGTTGCTGGGCTTTGCGACCGTTGACCGCTTCCTCTATATGGATGCCTGGAAAGTGATTACGCAGACTTTTTTTGATCAAGTCCCGGATAAAAGGCGCGTCATCCACCACCAGTACACTGACTTTGCTCATCAACCACTCCCACTCGAATGGTCTTAAGCATAGCCGTCTGTACTGGCATAGCGCCAACTCAAAAGCGCTAGATGGTCGTTAAGTATCGCAACGTTTTAGCTCCGCTGATGTGTGCGCGCCGAGCATCGGTAGGGTGGGCTTTAGCCCACCAACAGCCGCGTGGTGGGCTAAAGCCCACCCTACAAAATTGATCTTCAATACTTAAGGGGTACAGCGCCAACCCAAAAGCGCTAGCGTCTGCAGCCATTCGCGCTTTTTATTCGCGCGGCTTGCCCTGTACCTCTTCCTGCATGCGTTTGAGGCCCATGTGCCGCACGTCGGTGCCGCGCACCAGATAAATCACCAACTCGGCGATGTTACGGGCGTGGTCGCCGATCCGCTCCAGCGAACGCAGGGCCCAGATCACGTTGAGTACCCGCGAGATCGAGCGCGGGTCTTCCATCATGTAGGTGACCAGTTCGCGCAGGGCGCTTTTGTATTCGCGGTCGATGACTTTGTCGTACTGGGCCACCGACAAGGCCAGGTCGGCATCGAAACGGGCGAAGGCATCCAGAGCCTCCTGGACCATTTTGCGCACTTGGTCGCCGATATGCTGCACCTCGACGTAGCCACGCGGGGCCTCGCCTTCTTCACAGAGCAGGATGGCGCGCTTGGCGATTTTAGTCGCCTCGTCGCCGATCCGCTCTAGGTCGATTACCGACTTGGAGATGCTGATAATCAAGCGTAAATCCGAGGCAGCCGGCTGGCGACGAGCGAGAATGCGCACGCACTCCTCGTCGATATTGCGCTCCATCTGATTGATCTGCATGTCGCTCTCGCGCACCTGCAGAGCCAAGCCAGAATCGGCCTCGACCAATGCCGTGACGGCATCGTTGACTTGCTTTTCAACCAGGCCGCCCATGGCCAGCAAATGGCTGCGAACCTCTTCCAGCTCGGCGTTGAACTGGGCAGAAATGTGCTGGGTGTGGCTGTCTTTGTTCATCATAAAGGCTCCGCAAAAGCTGCCGGCGACGCGCGTTAAATTGCCCGCCGATTAATCGTCTATCCAGGTACAGCGCATGCCGCAAAGGTTTGGCGGCAGCCCCTGCTGTCAGCCATAACGACCGGTGATGTAGTCTTCAGTTTGCTTCTTGGCCGGGTTGGTGAATAGCGTGTCGGTGTCGCCAAATTCGATCAGTTTGCCCATGTACATAAAGGCCGTGTAGTCCGAGACGCGCGCGGCCTGTTGCATGTTGTGGGTAACGATGACGATGGTGAACTTGGTCTTCAGCTCGCAGATCAGCTCTTCGACTTTTAGGGTCGAGATCGGGTCCAGCGCCGAGCACGGCTCATCGAGCAACAGCACTTCGGGCTGCACGGCGATGGTACGGGCAATCACCAAACGCTGTTGCTGACCGCCGGACATACCCAGGGCCGAGTCATTCAGGCGATCTTTCACTTCATCCCAGAGGGCTGCGCCGCGCAGCGATTGCTCGACCGCTTCGTCGAGAATGCGCTTCTGGTTGATGCCCTGAATCCGCAGACCATAGGCGACGTTCTCGTAAATGCTTTTCGGGAACGGGTTAGCCTTCTGGAACACCATGCCGACGCGGCGGCGCAGGTCGGCTACATCTTCGCCTTTGCGGTAGATGTCGCGGCCATCCATGTTGATCGCGCCTTCCACCCGGCAGCCATCAACCAGGTCATTCATGCGGTTGAAGCAGCGCAGCAGGGTCGACTTGCCGCAACCGGACGGGCCGATAAAGGCGGTTACCCGCTGCTTAGGAATATTTAACTTAACGTCGTACAGGGCCTGCTTGTCGCCGTAGAACAGGTTCAGGCCAGGCACTTCCAGACCAACCGTTTCTTCGGCCAGACGCAGGCTCTGTGAGCTGCGCCCAAGACTGCTCATGCTGACGCCGTGTGTATGGGGTTCGTGTTGCATAACTTCACTCCGTAACGGATGCGTGAAAGATTGTGTCGTTGCGGGACAAGCAAAGCGTTGTCCCTCATTGGTGGCCAACGCTGCGCGGTTGTCCACCCTACAAATGGGTTGCTGGCGCTAGATCAATGATCCAAGGCTTTGTATTTTTCGCGCAGATGGTTGCGCAAGGTTACCGCCGAAATATTCAGTAGTGCGATCACCAACACCAGCAACATGGCGGTGGCAAACACCAGCGGCCGCGCCGCCTCGACGTTGGGGCTCTGGAAGCCGACGTCGAAAATATGAAAGCCCAAGTGCATGATTTTTTGATCGAAGTGCAGGTAAGGATAGTTGCCATCCACCGGCAGCGCCGGCGCCAGTTTGACCACGCCAACCAGCATCAGCGGCGCCACTTCACCGGCGGCGCGGGCCACGGCGAGGATCAGCCCGGTCATCATCGCCGGCGTCGCCATTGGCAAAACGATTTTCCAGAGGGTTTCTGACTTGGTCGCCCCCAGTGCCAGCGAGCCTTCGCGCAGCGCCCGGGGAATCCGCGCCAAGCCTTCTTCGGTGGCGACAATCACCACCGGCACGGCCAGGATCGCCAGGGTCAGCGAGGCCCAGAGCAAACCAGGCGTGCCGAAAGTCGGCGCCGGCAGGGCTTCCGGGAAGAACAACCGGTCCAGCGAGCCGCCCAGTACATAGACGAAGAAGCCCAGGCCAAACACCCCGTAAACAATTGCCGGTACGCCGGCCAGGTTGTTCACCGCGATGCGGATAATCCGCGTCAGGGTGTTTTGCTTGGCGTATTCACGCAGGTACACCGCCGCCAGCACGCCGAACGGAGTAACGATAATAGCCATCAGCATGGTCATCATGATGGTGCCGAAAATCGCCGGGAAGATCCCGCCCTCGGTGTTGGCTTCGCGCGGGTCGTCACTCAAGAACGACCAGAGGTTGTGAAAGTAAGTCCCCAGCTTGGCGAATACCGACATGCTGTTGGGCTGCAGGGCTTTGACGATCTTGCCCAGGCTGATTTCTTTTTGTTCGCCGCCGACTTCACGCAGCACCAGGCTGTCGCGGTCGAACTCAGTGTGCAGGCTCAGCAGCTCGCCTTCCAAGGCCTGATAACGGGCCTCCAGGGCGGCGCGCTCAGCATCGATATCAGCTTGCGCGGTGGCGTCCAAAAGCCCTTTCAGCTCCAGCTTGCGGGTTTGCAAACGCAGCTGCTCGAGGCCGTGGTTGATCGCGCTGATGTCTTTCTTTTCCAGCTTGGCGAGCCGACTGGATAACTGGTTAACCCGCGCCAGGCGCTCTTGCAGCACCGGCCAGGCGGCCTGGCCTTCGGCGATAACCTTGCCGTTTTCTTTCAGGCTGACGATATAGCCGTAGAAGTTGCCCCACTCGCGGCGCTCCAGCGCCACCAAATCCTGTGGATAGCTGCGCTCGGTCAGCCACTCGCCGATTACCCAGGAGAAATCGCTGCCGTAGACTTCGCGGTTACCGACCTTAATCAGGTCGCGGGTCATAAACTCCGGGCCCTGCTCAGGCACCGGGAAACCGGCGCTTTTCAAGCGCACGCGGGTCACTTCTTCGTCCTGCACCAGCTCGCCAACGATCAGATGCGCGGCCTGGCCGGGAATCTGATAGCTGGCCTGCAGCAAATCGGCCGGCCAGAAATAGCCCAGGCCACGGACACTGATCATCAGTAACAGGCCGATGGTCATGATCACCGCGATCGACACGGAGCCGGCGCTGATCCACACGCCGGGGGCGCCGCTTTTGTACCAAGATTTCAAGGAATGCTGTTTCACGATAACTACCTATATTCCACGCCCAGAGCAGCAGCTATTAGAGCGACGCGTACTTGCCACGCAAGCGCTGACGGATCAATTCGGCCAAGGTGTTCATCACGAAGGTGAACGTCAGCAGCACGAAGGCGGAGAGGAACAGCACTCGATAATGCGAACCACCGACCTCGGACTCCGGCATCTCCACCGCGACGTTGGCCGCCAGGGTGCGCATGCCTTCGAAGATGTTGGCGTCCATGATCGGCGTGTTGCCGGTGGCCATCAGCACAATCATGGTCTCGCCGACCGCACGGCCCATGCCGATCATCAGCGCCGAGAAGATCCCCGGGCTGGCAGTCAGAATCACCACCCGCGTTAGGGTTTGCCACGGCGTCGCACCCAAGGCCAACGAACCCAACGTCAGGCTACGCGGCACACTGAAGATGGCGTCTTCGGCAATCGAGAAGATGTTTGGAATCACCGCAAAGCCCATGGCCAGGCCGACGATCAAGGCGTTGCGCTGATCGAACTGGATGCCCATGTCGTTGGTAATCCACAGGCGCATGTCGCCGCCAAAGAACCAGGTTTCCAGCAGCGGGCTCATGCCCAGCGACAACCAGCCCACGCCCAACAGCACCGGGATCAGAATTGCCGCTTCCCAACCGTCCGGCACTCGCTGGCGAATCGCGGCCGGCAAGCGGCTCCAGGTAAAACCGGCCAGCAGGATGCCAATTGGCGTCAGCAGCAACAGGCTGAACACCCCAGGCAAATGCAGCTCAACATAGGGCGCCAGAAACAAGCCGGCAAAGAAACCGAGAATCACCGTCGGCAGCGCTTCCATCAACTCGATCACCGGCTTGACCTTGCGGCGCATGCTCGGCGCCATAAAGTAGGCGGTGAAGATCGCTGCGGCAATCGCCAGTGGCGCGGCCAGCAACATGGCGTAGAAAGCCGCCTTGAGGGTGCCGTAAGTCAGTGGCGCGAGGCTCATCTTCGGCTCGAACTCGGCGTTGGCCGCAGTCGATTGCCAGATGTACTCAGGCTTGTCGTAACTCTCGTACCAGACCTTGCTCCACAGCGAACTCCAGGAGATTTCCGGGTGCGGGTTGTTCAGCTTGAGCGGCAGCAACTTATCGCCGGCCTCGACCACCAGCTTGTTGGCCCGTGGCGACAGCGCGAACATGCTGGCGTTAGCGGCAACTGGCTCGATCAACAAGGTGCGCTGCGCGGTGCTGTGAAATACCCCCAGTTCACCGGCGCCGTTCAGTGCAACGAAACCCTTGCGGCGCTCCTCAGGGACGATTTGGCGGATCGCCGAGTCGCCCATCTGGAAGTCGCGGATATGCTTGAGGCGTTGCTGATCATCCGGGTCGCGGGCCATAAACCATTGGGCGATGCCGCCCTTGGAGTCGCCGATCATCAGCGAAATACCGCCGAGCAGCTGGCTGCTGGTGGTCACTTCGCTGGCCGCATCTTGCAGCAATTCATAGCGGCCATTGAGGCTGCGCTGGGGCAGGTTGAACACGTCCATATGGGCGCGGCCATTCAGCACAAACAGCCAGTTCTGCCGCACATCGATAAACAGTGCCTTGATCGGCTCGGAAATTTGCGGCAGTTCGATCCGGGCTTCAGTAACGCTGGTTTCGCCGGTGAACTGGTTTTCTTCCTTGGTCAGCTCCAGCACATGCAATTGCGTGCCAGTAGAACCGACCACCAACAAAGTGTCGTCGTGTACGCCAAGATTGACGTGTTCCAGCGGCCGGCCTTGGGCATCGACCTGCAACGCCGTTTCGCCGTAAGGGTATTCCAGCTCTGGGGTGATGGTTTTCTTGCCGTCTGGATAGCTAGCCTTGTAGGCGTGGCGCAGCACCAGCGCCTGACCATTAGACAGGCCCAACACCACCATGGCACTGCCCGGCTGACCTTGCTGCAATGACACCACCTGGGCGCCGGCCGGCAACGGTAAGCTGATCCGCCGCAGCTCATTGCCGGTCTTCACCGCAAAAAACAATGCCTCGCCGCGATCGGAAATCCGCAGGCCGATCTGATTTTGTTCTTCGATTGCCAACAACAACGGCTTGCCGGCGTCTTGCAGCCACGCCGGGCTCTGTGCCGCGCTCTCACTCAGCTCGGCGCCCTTGAACAGCGGCATCACCACATACGCCAGATAGAAGAAAATCAGCGTGATGGTGGCCAGTACCGTGAGACCGCCGACAAATACATACCAGCCGGTCAGCCGGTCTTTGAAGGCGCGAATGCGGCGCTTGCGTTGCAATTGCGGGGTATTGAAGTCAATCCGCGCAGGAGAAGAATTAGTCATGGGCAAAAGTAGTCATGGGGAAGTTGGCCAGATCGTTCATGCTGATTATCCAACAAAGCCTAACGGCGCTTTGTGACAGAAAGATTACAGGGCGCAAACACAAAAGGTCCGCCGACCAGTAACACTGGTAGCGAACCTATTATTGAACGTGATCTGAGAACTCAGACCACGTTTGGGCTTCCTTACCCGTGCAGGCGAAGAACTTACAGACCGAGGTCTTTCAGCGCCTTGGCCACCACTTTAGCTGGCAGCGGGATGTAGCCGTCTTTAACTACGGTTTGCTGGCCTTGCTGCGACAGTACCGATTTCAGGAACTCGGCTTCCAGCGGTGCCAACGGCTTGTTCGGTGCCTTGTTGACGTAAACAAACAGGAAGCGCGCCAGCGGGTATTTGCCGCTCAATGCGTTGGCTTCGTTGGCTTCTTCTACTTCACCACCGTCTTTCTTCGACAGCGGTACGGCGCGGGTGCTGGAAGTTTTGTAACCAATACCCGAGTAGCCGATGCCATTCAGCGATTGGCTAACCGACTGCACCACCGAGGCTGAACCTGGCTGCTCGTTGACGTTGCCACGGAAGTCGCCTTTGCACAGCGCGGTTTCTTTGAAGTAACCGTAGGTGCCCGATACCGAGTTACGACCGAACAGCTGAATTGGCTTGTCAGCCCACTCGCCGGTCAGACCCAGGTCACCCCAAGTCTTGATGTTGGCGCCGCCACACAGACGATTGGCCGAGAAGATGCCGTCAACCTGAGCCATCGACAGGCTTTTGATCGGGTTATCTTTGTTCACAAACACGGCCAGGGCATCGACTGCGACCGGTACAGCAGTCGGCTTGTAGCCGTATTTGCTTTCGAAGGCGGCCAGTTCAACGTCCTTCATCTGGCGGCTCATCGGGCCCAGGTTAGCAGTACCTTCAGTCAACGCAGGTGGCGCGGTAGAAGAACCAGCGGCCTGAATCTGAATGTTCACGCTCGGGTACATCTTTTTGTAGTCTTCGGCCCACAGAGTCATCAGGTTGGCCAAGGTGTCCGAGCCTACGCTGGACAAGTTGCCGGAAACGCCGGTGGTTTTTGTGTAAGCAGGAATGCTTGGATCAACATTGGCGACCGCGCTGGCAGTCGCAACAGCTGCCGCGACAAACGTCATGGCCGTCATCAAACGCTTCAGTTTCATGCCTTACTCCTAGCTGGATAGGTTAACTCGGCGGCCAGTATCAGTAGGCCATGTGACCACTCTATGTCGTGATTATGACAATTAGATGAATGCCCAAGCATGGATTAAAGACCATAGGAGCCAGCCGGCAACAGTTACGTGGCGAGCGGCGGCCAATCCAGATTAGGAGTAGCGCGAGAACTAAAGGCCGAGGTGATCCTCGTAGGAGTGGCTTTAGCCGCGAAACGCTATATACGGCGACCAGGCTTGGGATATGCACCGAGGCTGCGGCCCCATCGCGGCTAAAGCCGCTCCTACAGGACGTAGGCAGCCGATAAAGTTACTGCAGATGCAGGGCTTGTGTAGGAGCGGCTTCAGCCGCGAAACGTTATGCGTGGCGACCAGGCTTGGGATATGCACCGAGGCTGCGACCCAATCGCGGCTAAAGCCGCTCCTACAGGACATAGGCAGCCGATAAAGTTACTGCAGATGCAGGGCTTGTGTAGGAGCGGCTTCAGCCGCGAAACGTTATGCGTGGCGACCAGGCTTGGGATATGCACCGAGGCTGCGACCCAATCGCGGCTAAAGCCGCTCCTACAGGACATAGGCAGCCGATAAAGTTACTGCAGATGCAGGGCTTGTGTAGGAGCGGCTTCAGCCGCGAAACGTTATGCGTGGCGA